>NZ_DEVJ01000061.1:0-45984 GCF_002362875.1 Empedobacter sp. UBA3239
CCAACTTTTGTCCCTGATCCTAAATGTTGCGGTAAATAAATATCGTATTGTTTTCGATTAACTTATATTCTCAGTTAATTTGTTCAACCGATTTTATGATTATGAAGAAGAAAAAAACAGTTCTCTCAAAATTAATGAAGGTAATTAAGATTACTGGATTTTCTTTGGGAG
Source organism: Empedobacter sp. UBA3239 (assembly GCF_002362875.1). Lineage (NCBI taxonomy): Bacteria > Pseudomonadati > Bacteroidota > Flavobacteriia > Flavobacteriales > Weeksellaceae > Empedobacter > Empedobacter sp. UBA3239. The sequence continues at coordinate 172 of NZ_DEVJ01000061.1, forward strand.
GAATTATATTAGTTTTATATGTTTCGCCTTATTTTTTTAAGGATCAAATTAATGAAGGGATAAAAAGTATTGCCGAAAATTATGTGAAAACTGAAATTGAATTCAAGGATTTGGATATTTCGTTTTTCAATCATTTTCCTAAGCTAACGGTTACCCTAACGGATTCTTCAATCAAAGGTTCTACGCCATATCAAACCGAAAATTTAATCTCTGCGAAAGAAATTGCACTTGGTGTAGATGTCAAAACGTTGTTTGATGATAAAATAATTTTTAATGAATTATTTATTACAGATGCAACGATTAATCTGAAAATAGATAGTTTAGGTCGTAATAATTTTGATATTGTGAAGCCTTCTGATGAGGTTTAAAAAGAAGAAGAATCGAGTGTAGGATTAGCGTTGAATAATTTTAAAATTGCTAATTCTAACTTTTTATACGATGATCAATCATCTAAAACCTATTTAAAATTAGATCAATTTGATTACGATGGACTGATAGATTTTACAGAAAATCAGTTAACATTAAATGCAAAAACGGATATCAAAAATGTCAATTTTAGTTTTGATGAGCAGAAATATGTTTCGAATTATATCAATTATGCGTTAAAAGATAATGAAATGCTAAAAGGAACGATTAATTTCAAAACAAATCGTGTCAATATTGATGATTTTATGGCATTTAATACCGAATCGACAGCGACTAACTCGATAGCTGCGGAAGAAGGTGTGGTTTTGTTGCCGAAAAATGTAGAATTATCGATAAAAGGTCAAGCAAAAGAGGTTTTATTTAAAGATATTACGTTGCAAAATTTCGAAGGAGATTTAGGTTTGAAACAAGGGAATCTTGAACTTCAAAATACTAAATTTAATTTGATTGGTTCTGAATTTACAATGAACGGAAATTATGTGCCAACAAATGCGAAAAAAGCGAAGTTTAATTTTACTGTAAAAGCCAGTAATTTCGATATTCAGCGCGCTTATCACGAAATTACGTTGTTTAGAGAATTGGCAAGTGCAGCGGAAAAAGCGCACGGGAAAGTTTCAATGGATTATCAGCTCGAAGGTGATTTGGGCGCAGATATGTTCCCGAAATTGAAAACCATAAAAGGTGGAGGTGATTTTACGTTAGAAGAAATTAAGTTTTTAGGATTTAAAGTATTCAATTCGGTTGCAGAAAAAACGTCGACAGATGCGTTGCATGATGCGAATGTGAAGAAAGTGACGTTCAAAACGAAGATCGAAAATAATGTAATTACGATAAACCGTACGAAATTCAAAATTGCAGGTTTTCGTCCACGAATAGAAGGTCAAGTGACGTTAGACGGTTATATGAATCTTGGTATGCGACTTGGTTTGCCTCCATTTGGAATTATCGGAATTCCGATCAAAATTACTGGTCCAGCGGATACGTTTGAGGTTGAAGTGGGGAAATATCATAAAGAAGATTTGAATGAAACGGATGACGAATTTGATGAATATCAAAAATCATTAGAAGAAGAAAAGGCAAAGCAAGAAGCTGTTCAAGCCAAATAATAAATATAAAATCCTTCAGAATTTCTGAGGGATTTTTTCATTATAAATAGTGATTGCGAATCATCAATAAAAAGTGTATTTTTAGATTCAAAATCAACTAAATCTGAAACTTACAACTGCAATAAAAAATACCTCGTGGTGGAAAATACTATTTTTCCTTGTTTGGCTTTATTTCTTTGGATTAATGCTACAAATCACGTTACGTTATATTCCGATTTCGTCGGATGTTTCATTTCTAGCTATCAAACAAGATGAGGTGACAACAATTCCAAGTTATTTATTCATTTTTTACATTCACGTTTATTCAGCAATATTTACATTGTTTTTTGGAATTGTTCAGTTCATTAAAATTACCAATCAACAAATCCGAAAAATTCATCGGCTTCTCGGTAAATTTTATTTTTATATCACTGTTTTATTAGCTGCGCCAAGTGGAATTTACATTGGGTTTTATGCAAATGGAGAATTAATTGCGCAATCTGCTTTTGTAATTCTCGGTATTCTTTGGTGGATTTTTACTGCAATTGCAGTTGTTAAAATTAAGCAGAAAGATATTCAATCGCACCGAAATTTTATGCTTCGTAGTTATGCGTTGGCTGTTTCTGCGCTTACGTTACGCGCTTGGAAAGTGATTTTGGTTTATCTTTTTCATCCTGCGCCCATGGATGTTTATCAAATTATAGCATGGTTGGGATTTGTACCCAATTTATTGCTCGTAGAATATTATATTTATAAAACTAAACAATCTAAAATATGAAAAAAATAGGACTACTTATTTGCACTACGCTTGTTGTTCTTAGTTGTAAAGAAGACAAAAAAGATGCTGTTAAAAATAATGATATTAATGATACAATTTCATCGATTCATATCGAGCCAACGCAAGAAGATATCGGGCTTTGGTCTGGAATTTTTGAGGCAGATTCAGTTGATTATGATAAAGGTGATAATTGGTCGCTTCGAAACCGAATTAGTATTGTTATTCAGAAGATTAATAACGATAATACTGTCGAAGGGTATAGTGTTTCGGCGGGAAATATAAGACCATTTAAAGGTGATTTGGTGAAAGAAGGAAACTCACGTTATGTGATGGCGAATGAACCAGGCGATCAAAAATATGATGGAACATTTAAGTTTAATATTTCTGAAAAAGATGATTCAATTTATGGAACTTGGATTTCGAAACGAAAAGATTTACCTGTACTTTCTCGAAAATTTAGTTTGAAAAAAACAACATTTAACTATGATCCTAAAAATGTTTTAATTCAGCCAAAATATGGTGTAGATGAAGAGTATGCGGATGAATACGATAATGTAGATTGGGTGAATTCTAAAAAGAAAAAATATGACGAATCAGATGGAGAAGAGTATTTTGTAGATGTGCAACGTGCTGCTTCGGATGAAATTTATAAAATAAATGGATCAACGCAAAAGTTGACGGAGAAACAATTGAAAAATCTACATAAGTTAGATTTAGAAATTATTCGCAATACAATTTATGCGCGTCATGGCTATTCGTTTGCGAATCGTGGTGCACGTCAATTTTTTGATTATGTAGATTGGTATGTGCCTTTGTATACAAATGTTGAGGATAAATTGTCGCCAATCGAAAAAGATAATATTGAGTTATTAAAGCGTTTTGAGAAATATGCAACCGATAATTATCAACAATATGGACGCTAAAATTTAGAATTTTGATTAAGATAGAATGAGTTAAAACTCAATCCGAAAATAGGATAGCAGGATTATCATTTTGCTTTATAGGTTAAATTGAAGAATACAATTGTTTTTACTCGATAAAACCTTTGTTCTGAAAGAACTTTGCAGAGCAAACCAAGAAAATTTTGTTTGTTGTGTTTATCAATTTAGGCTCGTTAGCTTAGCTGGTAGAGCACGAAACTCTTAATTTCGGGGTCCTGAGTTCGAGCCTCAGACGAGTCACGAAAAAACTGCTACACTTTTGTGTAGCAGTTTTTTTGTTTTTTATAATTATGATTAAGAATTATAGGTGAAATCGTTAAAATTTTTCAATGAAAAAATAGTTTTCATTAATCAATCTGCAAATAAATCAACGTTTTACTAAAAAGTATTCAGTAATATTAAATTTTTCTAAATTAATTATTGCTAAAATTAAATAAAATCAAAAGTATAGTAATAAAAAATAAATTTGTCGTAAATTTGCACCCATAATTTTCAAGGATGCAAAACATTAGAAATATTGCGATTATCGCACACGTTGACCACGGTAAAACTACATTGGTTGACAAAATTCTTCACAGCGGAAACGTTTTTAGAGAAAACCAAGAGTCTGGTGAATTAATCATGGATAACAATGATATCGAGCGTGAGAGAGGGATTACGATCTTTTCTAAAAATGCTTCGGTAGATTACAAAGGTGTAAAAATCAATGTGATTGATACTCCTGGCCACGCGGATTTCGGTGGAGAAGTTGAGCGTGTATTGAAAATGGCTGATGGGGTTATCTTATTAGTTGATGCTTTCGAAGGACCAATGCCTCAAACGCGTTTCGTTTTGAGTAAAGCATTAGAATTAGGTTTAAAACCATTAGTTGTAATTAACAAAGTTGATAAAGAAAACTGTCGTCCTGATGAGGTATATGACAAAGTTTTCGAATTATTCTTCAACTTAGATGCAACAGAAGAGCAATTGGAATTCCCAGCGTTCTATGGTTCATCTAAACAAGGATGGTTCAATACAGAAAATGTACGTGTAGACGATATTTCTCCATTAATGGATGGTATTCTTGAACATGTTCCTGCTCCAGAAGCTTACGAAGGTTCTTTACAAATGCAAATTACATCTTTAGATTATTCTAAATTCTTAGGACGTATTGCAGTTGGTAAAGTAAGCCGTGGTGTTATTAAAGAAGGGGATTGGGTTGCTTTAACAAAGCCTGATGGAACGTTCAAAAAACATAAAATCAAAGAATTATATACATTTGCTGGTTTAGGTAAAGTAAAAGCTACTGAGGTAAAAGCGGGTGATATTTGTGCTGTTGTTGGTATCGATGGTTTCCAAATTGGAGATACAATTGCAGATCCAGAAAATCCAGAAGCATTACCGGTTATGCATATCGACGAGCCTACAATGAATATGTCTTTCGGAATTAACAACTCTCCATTCTTTGGTAAAGATGGTAAATTTGTTACTTCTCGTCACTTAGTAGAGCGTTTAGAAGATGAGTTAGAGCGTAACTTAGCTTTACGTGTAGAACCAACAGAAGATTCTAATACACAATTAGTTTATGGACGTGGTATCATGCACTTATCTGTATTAATCGAAACGATGCGTCGCGAAGGTTATGAGTTAACAGTTGGACAACCACAAGTAATCTTAAAAGATATTGATGGTGTAAAATGTGAACCATATGAAACATTAGTAATTGATGTTCCAGATGATTATTCTTCTAAAGCAATCGACTTAGTAACTCAACGTAAGGGTGATTTATTAGTTATGGAAGCGAAAGAAGGAATGCAACACTTAGAATTCGAAATTCCATCTCGTGGATTAATCGGATTACGTTCTCAAATGTTAACTTCTACTGCTGGTGAAGCTGTAATGGCACACACTTTCTTAGAATATAAACCATTCAAAGGAGCAATCGCTGGTCGTTCTGCAGGTGTAATTATTTCAAAAGATCAAGGTACATCAACTCCTTATTCTATTGATAAATTACAAGATCGTGGAAAATTCTTTATCGAGCCAGGTGAAGAAGTTTACGAAGGAATGATTATCGGAGAGCATTCTCGTAACAATGATTTAGTAGTAAATGTTGTTGAAGCTAAAAAATTGAATAATATCCGTGCAGCTGGTAAAGATGATTCATCTTCTATCGCTCCAAAAACAGAAATGACTTTGGAAGAATGTATGGAATATATCCAAGCTGATGAATGTATCGAGGTAACTCCAAATTTCATCCGTTTACGTAAAATTCACTTAAAAGAAGTAGATCGTAAACGCTTCGAAAAATCAATGAGCTAATCATTTGAAATTATATATCACAAAAAAACCAGAAGTTAATCTTCTGGTTTTTTGTTTTAAATAGATTCGATTTTATTTTTAAGCGCTTCAATTGCGAAATTTAATTCATCTTTAGAAGCGTTATATTCTACTATTTCACCTTTAATTTTGAATCTTGAAACATTAAAACCTTCTTCAATATCATTGTACCAAATCAAATAATTTTCGTATACAGCAACTACCCAAAAATTATCCTCAATAACATCATCACATTTCCATATTTCAGGAGAAATTTTAATTTGATTCCAAAATAATAAAGTTTTGTCCTCCATATTTTGTTCAGAAAAATAAATTTCGAGCATCAAATCCTTTTTAGGGAAATTTATCCAATTATTCATTAATAAGTACTTTTTAATAAAATCCAATCTTCAAATTTTTGAGTTTGAGTAGAATTTGGTTCAGTCCATTCGATAATATACCAATAACTATCGGAAGGTAGCGCTTTTCCATTCAGTTTTCCATCCCATGTATAATTGTTTGCTTCCGAACCAGTAAATAATAATTTTCCTTTTCGATTATAAATGATAAATTTCGGATTGATTTTACTTTTTAATTGCGAATAATCCAACACATCATTTTTACCATCACCATTTGGAGAAATAAAATTGATTAGTTTAATCAGCGAAAATTCTTTCGAAATAGGCGAACAATTAGCTGCAGATTTCACAGAAATTGTATGAGTTCCTAAAGTTACGTTTGTGAAGATATTGGAAGATTGAAAAGTGCCGTTATCCAATGAATACAGATATGGAGGCGTAGATCCAGTGACTTTTATGGTCACCGTAGAACCTTGAATTTCGATAGATTGAATAGTTGGATCTTCGGCTTCAATAACTTTTACTTCTTGTGTATAAAAACAACCATTCAATCCTAATTTCACATAATAAGTTCCAACAGGAACATTTGTAATTGATTGATTTTTGTCGCCATTATGTAACCATTCGTAAGTTTTAAATCCTGGACCTGCGTCTAAAGTCGTTGTTGTTCCTTTGCAAATTGTAAGATCTTTTAAGGTTGATGATTTTCCAGATTGTTTGAAAATAAAATGCAATGGAGCAACGTTTTCGCATAAACCATTTTGTCTAAATCTTACCCAAAATGTTTGATCAGAATTGATAGTTCGTGTTGCGCTGATTGCATTTTGTCCATTTTTAGCATCAATTTCATTTAAGTAATATGTCGGTGAGCCTTCAAGATTTGTAACCAAGTCATCAACATAATCGGATAAAACAATTTCTTCATCATTGCTTAAATCCTCATCACAAATTTCGATTGGAGGAATTATGTTTGCAACACTCAAATGATTTAATGTAAAAGTAATTTTTTCAATAATAGGCTTACAAGTTCCGATTTGAACACGAATCCAAACTTCTTTAGGCGTCTGAATTTCATTTAATTCGAAATTCGTTATTCCAGCAGAAATATTTTCATTAGCATCTTGTTCAGTTTCAAAATATTTCACTTGATGTGCCGAATAATAATCTTCTACAATTCGATCAGTATATTCGTCTAAATTTACTTGTGTTTTTCCATCTAAATCATCATCACAAATAGAAAAACGATCTTGATATATTTGCGGTTCTTCTTGTACAGAAACATTAATATGTCCTTTTAAAGAACAGCCTGTATTTTGGGTAATTTCTACTTCGTAATAACCTGTTTCATCTACCAATAATGTTGCATTTGTTTCACCACTAATTTCCACACCATCTTTGTACCATTTATAGGTTGTAGCATTTGTCGTTGTCGCATCTATTGTTTCAGATGTTCCAGGACATAATACAACATCAGAACCTAAACTTTTTGAACCTATAAAACTTCCAGCTTTCAAGAAAACAGCAGAATCATAAAGGCCATAGCTATCTCGATGGTCAGCAATTACTAATTTGATATGATATTTTGTACCAGCTTCTATTTGTGCGTTTGCTTTTAAAACTTTTGTTTGTCCATTGAAATTCGTTGGGCTATTTGCAGAATTGAAACCTCCAAAATACGATATGTTTCGAGGACAATCTCTTGCGCCATTTATGGTTAATGAAGTTACAGGAATGGTTGTATTTGGAACTAATGCAATATTTTGATAAGGTTCAGAATTATCTGCTTTTTTGATTAAGAAGGCAAAAGCATCAGAGTATTGGCAATTACTTGATTGATATTCTTCTGAAAGAAACATATATTCGAAACTAATTTGATCTGTTGTTAGATTTGAGACAAAATCAAATTCGAGAGATGTAGCATTTAAAATTTTGTCATGAGGTAAATTAGATTGAATCAAAATATCAATTAAGTCTTGATCTCCTCCCCAATTAGTTCCATAAAAACTTTGTAAAGTAGCATTTGGACCTTCAGCAGCTTTTGCTTTTCCAGTAGATAAAATAATTCCTTCGGAAAGATCAAAATTACTAGTTCCTTTTGTAAAATAACCATAGCTTATTTCATCATAAGATCTATTGTATCCAGAAATATTAATATTAGAAATAGTAATACAACCTGTGTTTGTTCCAATAAATTTATCAATTAATTCTTCTTTCGATAAAGATGTATCTACCAGAATATATTGACTAAATAAAAAACTATTTAGTGTAAAAGTAAAAAAGAGTAGGAGAATTATTTTTGAATAAAAGTGTTTCATAAAAAATAATTTAGATAAAAAAACTGCTAAATAACTTTAAAATATAAAGTTTATTTAACAGTTTTAGGAATTTTATTTATCGAAAAATAGTCTTAGCCTATTTTTCCTAAATTTTCTGCAATAGTTTCAATGAAAGATGTCAATGGTTTTTTTGCCATCATTTCGATCATCATATTGAAATTTCCATCAAAATCTAACGTAACATCAGACGAATTCTCATCAACAGCATCAATAGAAATTGTCAAAGTATATTCAAAAGCAGGTGCAGGAGATTCGAAAACAATTTTCGATGGCTCAACTGTCTCTTTCAAACGCATTCCAACCTTTGGTAAAGCACCAACACCAACCGTAAATCCTTTTCCAGATTCGTGAATTTCAAACGATTTTGTATCCTCTGGCATCAATTGCTCATAATTCTTCATATCCAACAAAAAAGTGTATGCTTCTTGTTGATTTTTTGCAAAACGGACTTTATTTGTATTTACCTTCATATCCTTGTGAGTTTTTTATAAATTTGTAACAAATCGTTCAAATGTACAAAGTTTTTTTTAATGAAAGTTTGTTAACTTTCAGCAACCAATCTAATCCAGAAGCAAAAAATATTTTGTTTCAAAATGAAGCTCAATTTGATGAATCTTTTCATTTGTTATCATCAAAAGCAGCCGCTTTAGTTAATATTTTTAGTGAAGATATTGATGTTGTTTGGACGAAATTCTTAAAATATTACAAACATATTCAAGCCGCGGGCGGAATTGTTCGTAATTCAGAAGATGATTATTTATTTATTTTCAGGCTTGGAAAGTGGGATTTACCTAAAGGGAAGATGGAGTTAGGAGAATCGAAAGAAGAATCTGCAATTCGCGAAATTGAAGAAGAATGTAGTTTGACAAATTTAGAGTTGAAACGATTTTTGATGCCTACTTTTCACATTTATTTTTTGAGAGAATATATTATCAAAGAAACATTTTGGTTCGAAGTTTTTTATGACGGTGTTGAATTGCCTTTGCCACAAACTGAGGAAGGAATTGAATCGGTTGAATGGAAAAAAGAGAATGAAATTCCTCAATTATTAGAAAATTCATATCCAAATATAAAATTGTTAATGGACAATTATTTAAATTTGAACTAAATAAGACTCTTATGAAAAAATATATTTTAACTCTTTGTGCTTTAACTTGTTTTGTATTGACAACAAATGCACAAACAAAAAAAGAAACGAAGGCTAAAACTGAAAAAGCTTCGAAAGTTCAATCAAAAATTTTAGATAACGGAACGGCTAAAATAGACGATTTATACGCGTATCAAGTGTATGGAGAATCGTTTGATATTAAAAATACATTGACGAAAAGCGAACTTGGAAAGTTATACGATAACATGAAAAGTGGTGATTCTTTGGAAAATGTTCAGTTTGTTTCGACAATAGAATCTGTTTGTAAAAAGAAAGGTTGTTGGATGAAAGTTGATCTTGGAAAAGGCGAAGAACAATCGTTTGTGCGTTTCAAAGATTATGGATTTTTTATGCCTTTAGATGGTGAAAAAGCGAATGTTGTTGTACATGGAAAAGCTTTTGTAAGTGAAATTTCTGTAGAGAAATTACGTCATTATGCAGAAGATGAAGGAAAATCGAAAGAAGAAATCGCAAAAATAACAAAACCTCAGTTGCAATATAATTTTGAAGCTGACGGAGTTTATTTGAAAGAAAACTAATATTTTTAACGCAATAATTAATCAAAAACCTTTCTATTTTTGGAAAGGTTTTTTTATGAAATCAATTCTATAAAATATGACAAACTTATTTCAAGCCAATCCAAATCAGTATTTTTCATTAATCGGAAAATCGATGAATGATGAATTATTTCAATCATTTCAAACAGAATTTGAATCTGATATTTCAGAGCAAAATATTCCTCAAGGGAAAATTGTGTTGTACAAGGAAAAAGGCATTTCTGTGAAAATTGTTGATGAAATGATTGTTTCGATTAAATTTTATCTTTCTCCAAATCCAATTTGTAAGGTTTATGAAGGTCAAAATATTTTTGATTTGAATAGAAATGTTGATGAAACTCAGATTCGTAAAAGTAATGATTATCAAAGAATTATTAATAACGATCCAAATCGTTTGGCAAATGATTATAGTCGTCTAAACTGTTTATTTTCTTTTGATTCGATGACTGGAGAATTCTTAACTATTGAAATATTAAACGAATTATAAAATGTTTTTTGCTGAAAATTTCATTATTTTATCTTAAATAATAGACCTTAAATGAAAAAATATTTAAACTTGTTCTTAATGTTATTAACGTTTGCAGTTTTTGCACAATTGAGAGCGAATAATACGGAGTCTTATTACTCGATGAAAGGAACTTTTAATTCGGATAAAAAAGAGATTATAAAGAAAACAATCGAGAAAGAATTTGGAGAGGGAGTTTTGGAAGAATCTGGTTATATCTGGACTGGACGAGGAAGTTTTGAAATTATTTTGAATGATAATTCACTTAAAATGGAGATTCAAAAAAGTACAGATAATCAAGAAATTGTAGATAAAATTAAAAATCTTGGAGATAAAATTCTTGCGACAAAAAATATAAATAAATCTAATACTTAAAAACGAGCTACAATTATTTTGTAGCTCGTTTTGTGTTAACGCTTCGTTAACCGTTCATTAACCAATGCAAATTAATCTTTTTCAGAATTTTATAAAAAAATAAAAATATGAAAAAGACATTATTTATCGCAATAACTTTAATAGCTTTTGCTTGTAACCAACAAACAGTTAAATCACAATCAGTTAGCAAAAATTCAAGTTCAACAACTCATTCTAATGTTTGAGTTAGTGTGAGCGATAGCAACGAAGTATATTCGTACTCAGCAATTTTTGATAAACCAAAGTCGGCAAATGCAATCAAAGAAATCGGAAAAGTATTTGTAAAACCAGTGACTGAAGGAAAAAATTACGTTTGGAGAGAAGGAGATTCCTTGGAAATAAATGCAAGAGAAGGAAAAATTACAATTCAATTTGAAAAAGGTTCAACAAAATTATATGAAAAAGTAAAAAAATTAGGCGAATCTATTTCCGCTGTTGTAGGAGAGAAATAATCATTCTAAAACATAAAACGGAAGTCAAATTTGGCTTCCGTTTTTAATTATTTTAATTCCCTATACTTAAAATCTTTTCCAAAAAAGTAATTCCATATTAAACTTTTATGAATGAAATTTGCTATTCCACGAATTGTTATAAATATCCCGAAATTACCAAAACGTTTGTATTTAATATGTGATAATTCTTCTTGATGATTAACTATATATTCGTACAAATAATAATCAAAAACTAACATTAAAAGGCTAAAAAGAACTAAAATGACATAATGAAAGAGCATAATGTCTTTAATTTTTTTTAGATTTTTATAGAATAATACAGCTCCAATAAAAGAAAAAAATACGCTTGAATGAAAAACAATTTCAGTTTTAGTATGAAGTTTTGGAACTTCATTATTCTCCTCAATATCTTCAACTAAATTTGGTTCGAAAGAATTTTTCTTTTTTTCGTTTTCATGATAAATAATTTTAGATGAAATTAAATTTTTAATTCGAGTTGTTTCAATTTCAGAAAACTGAACATTTCGATCATTTTTTAAAATTTCGAAAGCCATTTCTATTGCTTCAGGGACAAATCTAGAATCATCTTTGATATAAGAATTTAATTCATTTGTAGACAGCTTCTGAAGAACGCTTCTTTTAACTTGCATTAATTTAATCCTTATAAATCAAATATTTTGTTCTTATTTTCTTGAAAGCTTCCAAATCTTTTTGCCAAGTTGCTTTTATTTCTTCTTCTGATAAACCTGCTTCTATTTGTTTGCGCAATTCATCAGTTCCAGAAAGTTGATCAATCCACAACTTTTTACCATTCATCGTCCAAAAAGGTTGTTTCGTATTGTTTTTATACGCATTAATAAGCCATTTTAAATTGATGGCAGATTGATACGGAACATTCGATAAATCTTCACCGTAACAAACTTCATCTTTGAATTTTGGACTTGTTGCACCAGGTTTTGAAGTTGGCGTATATTGATAAGGCATATTTTTTAGGAATGGCGAACCATAAACCTGAAACTGAATATCTGTTCCACGACCTTCATTTACATTAGTTCCTTCAAACAAACATGTACTTGGATACAAATTGATCGCATGAGCATTTGGTAAATTTGGTGATGGTTTTACTGGTAAATTATACTTGGATTGATGTGTATAATTGATAAGTGGAATAATTTCCAAATTTGCTTTTACACCATTTGCTAACCAACCTTCACCGTTTATCATTTGTGCATATTCGCCAATCGTCATTCCATAAACAATCGGAACATTGTGCATTCCAACAAATGATTTGTATTCGTTTTTCATTACAGGTCCGTCCACATAATGTCCGTTCGGATTTGGTCTGTCCAATACGATTACTTTTTTACCATTTTCAGCTGCAGCCTCCAAAACATAATGCAAAGTAGAAATATATGTGTAAAAACGCGCGCCAACATCTTGCATATCAAAAACCAAAACATCTACATCAGCAATCTGATTAGTTTTTGGTTTTTTATTATCACCATAAAGCGAAATAATTGGCAAGTTAGTTTTTGCGTCAACACCAGATTTTACTTTAGCACCAGCATCAGCATCTCCACGAAAACCGTGTTCTGGCGAATATAATTTTACAACATTGATGTTATTTTTTAATAACAAATCAACTGTATGCATCGTTGTTCCATTAATTGTTGCAATTCCTGTTTGATTAGAAATTAATCCAACTTTTTTACCTTTTAATTTCGAAAGATAGTTAGCTGTATTTTCTGCTCCAACAAGAATAGTTGAATGATTTTCTATCGTTTTCGATGTATTATTTTGAGCTAAAATTGGAGTAGAAAAGCCGAAAAAAATAACTGAACTAAGTAAACCAATTGATGTATATTTGACAAAGTTTTTCATTTCGTTTTGAATCATTTGAATTTAGGCGAATTTAAAGCCTAAAGTTAGTTTTAATCTTATAAAAAATATATAATTTGAGTTTTTCTTGGTGGTTTTCAAAAAAAATTGCGCTTGGTAAAAATACTAAAAATAACTTATCGAGTATTATTATTCGAGTAGGTCAAATTGCAGTAGCATTAGGGTTGATTGTTTCTTTGGTGACGATTTCGACTGGTGTTGGTGCAAGAAAAGCGATCAAAGAAAAGTTGGCCGATTTTAATGGTCATATTACGATTAGAAACTACAATAGTAATACGTCATTAAATTCCGATTCATTATCACTTCATCAAGCTTTTTATCCAAAGTTTAAATCGATTCCAGAAATAGAACATGTGCAAGCAATAGCCAATAAAAGTGGTGTTATCCGAACGGATGAAAACTTTAGTGGTGTGGTGTTCAAAGGAGTTGGAATAGACTTTGATTCAGTTCGTTTCGAAAAATTTATGGTAAAAGGACATTTTCCTCGAATCAATAAAGATTCGATAATGGATGAGGTTTTATTATCGAAAAAGATTGCGGACGAAATGAAATTGGATGTTGATAGTTCGTTTGTGATGTATTTTATTCAAGAAGATACAAAGCCTATTTATCGTCGATTTACCATTTCTGGATTGTTCAAAACAGACATCAAAAATTTTGACGATCAAATTATGTTTGGTGATATTAAACATGTGCAACGCCTTAATCGTTGGGATTCGGCTACAGTTGGCGGTTTTGAGTTATTTGTAAATGATGTCGAAAATATAGATCCAGTTGCAAAGCGTGTGCAAGAAAATATTCCTTATAATTTGTATGCAGAATCAGCAACAGCATCTTTTGCACAGATTAATGATTGGATTTCGATTTTCGACAAAAATATTGTCATTATTCTTTTTATTATGCTTTTTGTTGTGGTGATTAATATGGTGATGGTTTTATTGATTTTAATTTTAGAACGAACACATTCAATCGGAATTTTAAAAGCATTTGGTGCAACAAGTTGGCGAATCCGAAAATTATTCATCAATTACGCATTATTTATCATGTTACCAGGATTAATTGCTGGAAATGTAATTGGACTTGGATTATTATTCATTCAGAAATATTTCGGAATTATAAAACTTCCAGCAGAAAACTATTATTTATCAACAGCTCCAGTTTATTTAGACTTTGGCACAATTGTTTTATTAAATGCAGGAGCGTTATTAGTTTGTGCAATTGTATTACTTTTGCCTTCGTATATGATATCTAAAATTACACCTGCAAAAGCAATTAATTTTAGATAAAATTTAATGTTTTAATTTAAAAGTTAGAAAAAAATGAAATTCGCAAACAATATATTAGAAACGATTGGGAATACACCTTTGGTTAAAATTAATAAGATTACAAAGGATTTACCATGTACAGTTTTAGCAAAAGTTGAATATTTTAACCCTGGTCATTCTTGTAAAGATCGTATGGCGTTGAAAATGGTTGAAGATGCCGAAAAAGATGGTCGTTTAGTTCCAGGAGGTACAATTATCGAAGGGACTTCTGGTAACACAGGAATGGGGTTAGCTTTGGCTGCTGTGATCAAAGGTTACAAATTAATTTGTGTGATTACAGACAAACAATCGAAAGAGAAAATGGATATTTTGCGCGCTGTTGGTGCAAAAGTTGTGGTTTGTCCTACGGATGTTGAGCCAGATGATCCACGTTCATATTATTCTGTTTCTAAACGTTTGGCACAAGAAACACCGAATGGTTGGTATGTCAATCAGTATGATAATCCATCAAATGCAATTGCGAATTATGAGCAAACTGGACCAGAAATTTGGGAACAAACAGAAGGAAAAGTAACGCATTTTATTGTTGGTGTTGGAACTGGAGGAACAATTTCAGGAGTTGGGAAATACTTGAAAGAAAAAAATCCTAATATTAAAATTTGGGGAGTTGATACGTATGGATCAGTTTTCAAAAAATATAAAGAAACAGGAATCTTTGACGAAAATGAAGTGTATTCTTATGTAACGGAAGGAATTGGTGAAGATATTTTACCAGAAAACGTAGATTTTGATATTATTGATGGATTTACAAAAGTGACTGATAAAGATGCAGCGGTTTATACGCGTCGTTTAGCTTTAGAAGAAGGTTTGTTTGTCGGAATGTCTTCGGGATCTGCGATCAAAGGGTTGTTGCAAATGAAAGACGAATTCGGACCAGATGATGTTGTAGTGGTTTTATTCCACGATTCAGGTTCTCGTTACGTAGGAAAAATCTTTAATGATGATTGGATGCGCGATAGAGGGTATTTGGACGAAGAAATCAAAACAGCTGTAGATTTAATAAAAGAACATGTTGATAAACCTTTGGTAACGGTTCGTACAGAGGAATTGGCTTCTCATGCAATTGATCGTATGCGTCGTTTCAAAATTTCTCAAATACCAGTAATGGATGTAAATGGAATTGTTGGTTCTTTGGATGAATCAGATTTGTTTCAAGCATTTTTAGAAGATAGAAATGTTGCTGAAAAACCTGTTCACGAAATTATGGGAAAACCATATCCAGTCGTAAAAGCAGGAACATCTATCGAAGAAGTTTCGAAGTTAATTACAAAGGATAATCAAGCTGTTTTAATAGAATTAGAAAATGGAAAATATCATATCGTCACAAAATATGATATTATTAACTCGATTAAATAACAAAAATCCTATCTTTGAAGCGATATGGGAATTGTATTAAAAGGTCAGAATTTAGTAAAAGATTACGGTAAAAAACATGTCGTAAAAAATGTGTCTTTTCAAGTAGAACAAGGAGAAATTATTGGATTATTAGGACCAAATGGTGCTGGTAAAACGACTTCTTTCTACATGATTGTTGGTTTAGTAAAGGCTACGCAAGGAAAAGTTTTTTTGGATAAACAAGATATCACAAACGATGCGATGTACAAACGCGCGCAAAAAGGTATTGGATATTTGGCGCAAGAAGCCTCTGTTTTTCGTAAACTTTCTGTAGAAGATAATATCAAATCAGTTTTACAATTCACGAAACATTCCAAAAAAGAGCAACAAATGCGCACAGATGCTTTGATTGAAGAGTTCTCGTTAGAGCATGTTCGTAAAAATCGTGGTGATTTACTTTCTGGAGGTGAGCGTCGTCGTTGCGAAATAGCACGTTGTTTGGCAACAGAACCTAATTTTATTTTATTAGATGAGCCTTTTGCTGGAGTTGACCCTATTGCGGTTGAGGATATTCAGAAAATTGTACGTTCGTTAAAAGATAAAAATATCGGAATCTTAATTACCGATCATAATGTATCGCAAACGCTTGCAATTACCGATAAAACATATATTATGTTCGAAGGTAAAATCTTGAAAGAAGGTTCGCCAGAAGAATTAGCAAATGATGAAGATGTTCGTCGCGTTTATCTAGGTGAAAACTTTATGTATCAGCAGATATAAATTACAATATAGTATTTTCTAAACCACTCAATTTTGAGTGGTTTTTTTGTTTTAAATAACTTCAAAATCATCTAAAATTAAGATTTGCTTAATTTTAAAAGTTTATCGTTTTAAGATTTACTTTTTCGGTATATTTAAGTACTAAAACTTACTGATAAAGAATGCTAAAACTTAACTATTATTTTATTTGCTTAATTTAAATTTTTGTGTTGAATAGCTGTACACACGAAGAAGATGCGATAAAAGAACCAAAAAAATCTACAAATAGAGGAGGAGTGGTGCTTACATTTGATGATGATTATGTGGACGAATGGTTCAATGCGAATATAAAATTGAAACAATACAATTGGAAAGGAACGTTTTATGTAACGCATTTTGATAAGCTTTCGGAGAGTCAAATTCGTGAGTTGACTTATCTACAACAAAACGGAAACGAGATACCTGCGCATGGTTTAAATCATGATCATACAACAAAGTATATAAAAGAATTTGGAGGAAAGGAATTTATTGATAAAGAAATCGCTCCAATGCTAAGTTTGATGAAAAATAAAGGACTTGATGTAACCGATTTTTCATATCCTTATGGCGATCGAAGTGTAGAATCGGATCAATTGCTTTTCAGTTGTTTTAAAACCTTAAGAGGAACAACTTACGGAAACGAATCGCCTAATTTTCAGAACTGTTATTATCAAAATAAACCTCTATTTTTTGGTTTAGGAATCGATAATAGTTACGAGCATTTTAGTGTGCCTTATTTTATTTCGTTGTTGCAATATGCAAAGGATAACAATAAGATAGTCGTTTTTTACGCGTATAAAACAGTTGCAAAAGCAACTAATAATTATGAAACTGAATTTAAAACCTTAGAAGAGATTTGCAAGTTTGTAAAGAACAGTGATATGAAATTTTATACAGTTAACGATTTACAAAAATTGAAATAAAAAAATGCTCAAATTCTTGAGTATTTTTCGTTTATTCTATAAAAAGTAAATCTCCTTTTTGATTAACTGCCTCTTTGAAATAAAGATAAACATCTTGTATATCAAAACGTCTAAAATTGATAGCGTTAGAAATATTTTGTTCAGGAAGTTGATAAATCATTTCAAAATTTAACATGCTACCAAAACCAGAACTCTCGATTTTTTCGACCAAAATTCCTAAAGATTCTAATCGTTCAATCAACCGATTAATTTCCAAATCATTATGTTTCATAATCTCTAAAACTTACTATTAAAGCGGTTTCAAAGCTAAAACATAAATTTTTAAAATAAGATTTTGAGAAATAAAATTATATGTTAAACCTTTTATGTTTCAACTTAAATCTCTCTTTTTTAATTATTTATTTTATAATATTTTTTTAAATAATCCAACACATTTTCTATTGAATCAAATTGTTTTATGCCATATTTTTCTGTCTTAATATCAACATTCCTTTTTCGCTAAAAACCATCTGGACAAATCACCAATGGTTTTTCACTTTTTGCATTCAATTCCCATTACATTTGTTTGTGAAATTCGGGCTCTTCTTTTACAGGCTCCCAAGCGCTATTCCAATCATTACGACGAGGATTTAGCAAGATGACTTTTTCATTTTTCAATTCTTTTGAAACTTTCGCTTGCCAATCTTCAGAATTTCCCATATCAATCGTTCCTCCCAAAAATATCTTTGTACGTTGATCATTTTTAGGAAATTCATTAGGTGATTTTATCTCAAGAGATTGAGCAAAAATTGTAGTATTCAATAATAGAAATAAGGCAAATAAAATTGCTTTCATGTTGTTTTTGTTTCGGCAAATATAATGAGGTTGTTGATTTTGTATTTAATGACTTTTGTTAGAATTGGCTTGAAACAAAGAATATTTAACATAGATTTTATACTTTTTGAATAGATTTAATGTTGTTTAGTATAAATAATAATCATACATGAAAAAGTTATTACCTTTTTTTGCTGCTTTTGTAATCTTTTCTTGTCAAGAAGACGAAGTGACAACTCCAGTCAAAGAACAGCCTACGAATCCTCAACCAACGGAAACTGAAATTTTCAAATTCGATAAAAATGTTTCAATTTTAGATGCATACTATTACAAAGGAGTAAACGGAAAAGATTATCCGGCAGAAGCAGAAGCTTTTTTCAAGAAAACGTGGACGCTTTACGAAGATCCTTCTGTCAAATCTATTGAATTGAAAAAAGATTCGATTATAATCAATGAAGAATTGAAAACGTCTAAATTTAAATCAACTATAGAAGAAAATAATCTGTATGCTACTGACGGTTCAAGAAAAATATTGTTGGGTCGAATTGATAAAACAACAAATTCATTTTATTTGTTCAAACATTTTGAGTCTTATGCTGTTGTAGATCCTGAAAATGGAAGTTCTGCTTCTGGTAAAAGTTCTTCTTTTGGAAAAATGACAAAAGACAATATTTTTCCAAGAATTATAGATAAGCCTGAAAGTTTAAAACAAGAAGGAGCTTATGTTTTTTGGAATAATGTTGAATATAAATTTGTGAAATAATAACAAAAAAAGCTAAGTGTCAATTGATGCTTAGCTTTTTAAATTTAAATATTTGGATGATATTGATTTGACACTATTTTGTTGGCTCTTTGTGAGCTGTAGGCGTATGTACGATATCGAAATAAACAGATTTATCATCATTAGACGGATAAATTCTGTAAGTAAATTCTTGTTTTGTTAAAACTGTAATGTCAACAATTCGTGTAAACAAAACTTCTCCTGCATCATTTTTAGCAACGATTGTTCTTGTTTTTCCATCTTCAGAAACAGACCAATCTCCTTTCATTTTTGGCGTATCATCTAAATTGAACATAGTAAATGTACCATCTTTTTTGAAATAGGCATAACCTACAAAATTAGAAACATTAGTGTCTGTTAAGGCTACATTTTGTCCTTTGTTGTTCAAAGCATTAGTTGTTTCCCAAGAAGTAAAGGATAAAATTTCGCTTGGCGTTAATTGCTCTGTAATTCCTGAATCATCATCATTGTTACAACTAAAAAGTGTTAATCCAACCAATAATACAAAAATGCTTGTTGTAATTCTTTTTAAAATATTCATGTTTTATTTTTTTGATAGCACAAATAAACTCAATATTTAATGGCTTAAATTGTAGATTTTATTCTCATCATTGGATAAATTATTGTTGAGTTGAATAAAATAAAAAAGCTGAAAATCAGGATTGATTTTCAGCTTCAAAAAATTACTTTTTAGCTTTTTTGGTTGGTTTTTCTTCAACAACATCTTCCTCATAATAATACTTATGTCTCGGACGTTTTACACCATAAGAGCCATTCACAATTTTTCCTCTTCTCGATTTTTTATCGCCTTTTCCCATTATAAATGTTTTAAAATTAATAAATTCGATTACTTTATACCCAAGTTAATAATTTCAATTTAGTTTGACAAAAGATTTACAATTCTTTATCATTTAATCTAACTTTGCGACATCATTTGGCGTGGAGAAAAATTAATTTTAAACCAAATAGAAATGAGTAGAAATACAGATGCAAATAAAAAAGCGCATAAGAAAAAGTTAGATCAAAAGAAACGTAAAGCGCAAGAAGCCGAAGCTGAACGCAAAGCTCGATTGAAAGCAATCAATCAACGATTTAATGATAAAAATAAACCAGAAACGGAAGAATAATGATAAAAATTCTACATACAGCCGATTGGCACTTGGGCAAAAAATTGGATAGTTTTTCGCGATTAGAAGAACAAATTTTAGTGATGAACGAGATTATCGAAATTGCAGATCAACAACAAGTCGATTTGGTACTTATTGCGGGCGATTTATTTGATAATTTTAATCCAAGTGTGGAAGCTGTAGAATTATTTTATAAAACATTAAAAAGACTTTCGAATAACGGAAAACGTCCTGTTGTAGCGATTTCTGGTAATCACGATTCTCCAAGTTTGATTGATGCGCCAGATCCGTTGGCACGCGAATGTGGAATTATTTTGATTGGTTATCCAAATGCAAAAATTCAGGAATTTGAATTAAATGATTTCAAAATTTTAAAATCTGTAGAAGGAATGATTGAATTGAAATTAAATTCTTTCGATTACCCGATTCGAATTATTCATACGCCTTATGCTAACGAAATTCGTTTGAAACAATATTTTGGAGAGAATAAAGAAGATGCACTGAATGAAGTTTTAGCGACAAATTGGAAAAATATTGCGGATGAATATTGCGACGAAAATGGTGTTAATTTATTGATGGCACATTTGTATATGAACCAAAAAGGTGCTGAAATTTTAGAGGAACCAGAAGGCGAAAAACCGATTAAAATTGGAAATGCAGATATGATTTTTTCTGAAGCTATTCCGCCTCAAATTCAATATACAGCGCTTGGACATTTGCATGGTTTTAAGAACATCGGAACAGAAGAAAAACCTGTTGTGTACAGTTCTTCGCCTTTATGTTATAGTTTTTCCGAAGCTGGTCAAACCAAGTATGTTTCGGTAATAGAAGTAGAACCAAATAAAACTATTTCTTATCATAAAATTGAATTAAAGCATGGAAAACCGCTTATTCGAAAAACTTTTGATGATATAAATTTAGCTGTAGAATGGTTGAATGAAAATCAAAATGCGTTAGTTGAATTGACTTTAGAAAGTGATTCATTTTTGAAAGCTGATGAACGAAAATTGATTTATCAATCACATGATGGAATTATTCATTTGATTCCGAAAGTTAAAAATCAAGAGATTGAAACGGTTGAATATAAGTTTGCAGATCAAACAAAAGATATGAAGGAATTGTTTGCAGATTATTTCAAATCGAAAAATGGAAATCAAGAACCAAACGACGAAATAAAGGATTTGTTTAACGAAATTTTGAATTCATAATGATTCCAGTAAAATTAACCATAGAAGGACTTTATTCGTATCAAGAACGCCAAACAATTGACTTTTCTGAATTAACAGAAGCAGGATTATTTGGAATTTTCGGGAATGTAGGTTCAGGAAAATCATCAATTTTGGAAGCGATTATGTATGTTTTATATGGTGAAACAGAACGTCTAAATTCCAAAGATAAACGAGCTTATAATATGATGAATTTGAAATCGAATTTATCTTATATAGAGTTTGATTTCTATAATTTTGAAGAGAAATTATTTAGAGCAACACGTGAGTTTAAAAGAAATTCGAAACGTTTTGAAGATGTAAAATCTCCAACAGTTGTTTTTTATGAGCAAAAAGACAACGAATGGATTCCGCTTAATCATTCTAAAGCAGAAGAAATAATAGGTTTGAGTTACGAAAATTTCAAACGAACAATTATTATTCCGCAAGGACAATTCAAGGAATTTATTGAGTTGGGTGCAAAAGATCGAACACAAATGATGAAGGAAATTTTTGGACTTCATCGTTATGATTTACAAGATAAAGTTGCGATTTTGAATTCACAAAACTTAACGAATTTGAATCAACTTGAAGGAAAATTATCAGGTTTTGAAGAGGTTTCGGAAGAAAGGATAAAAGAGCTTGAAGAAAATTTGATTGAGCAAACAAAAGTTGCCAATCAAGTTCAAGAAGAATATAATCAAATAAATGAATCATTTCAACGTTTAAAGGCGTTGAAATCAGATTTTGAGACGTTAAAACAAAAGAAAATTGAATTTGAAAAAATTTCAATTCAGAAAAATGAAATGGATCAACGAAAAGTTGAACTTGAACGTTATGAATTGATTTTTAATGCATTTTATCAACTTTTAGAAAATTATAAAAAAGTTTCAAATCATATTGAAGAAAAGTCAATTTCAATTGAAAATCAACAAAAGCGATTGGCTTTAATTGAAAATCAAATCAAAGAAATTTCGAACCAAATAGAAGCGATCAAAACTGATTATGAAGCTTTACCAACTAAACAAAAAGAAGAAACTGATTTAGAATTAATTGTTCAGATTTTAACTTTTTCAGAGGAAATTGAAAAGTTAAAAGTAAGAACAGCAAAAGGTTTGAAAGAAGTTGAAGAGGTTCAGAAGAATGAACAGAAAATTGAAGCTTCAATCAAATTATCTGAAAAAGAAGTCAAAACTTTAATTGAGTCAAAAATAGATTCTCAAACTTTGATGGAAGTTGGAAATTGGTTTGTTCAGAATCAAAATTTGCAACAATCTATTCAGAAACAACAATCTAAAATAGAAGAACAAAAGAAACAAATTTATGTTTTTGAAACTCAATTAAAAACTGAAAATATAGAGATTTCAAGTTTTGAAAATTGGTTTAATTTTGAATTTCAAAAACTTGAATCAACTAAAAAATTAATTGAAAAACAGAAAAATGAATTAGAAGTTCAGCAAAAGTTGGCTCATTTTGCACATAATTTAAACGAAGGCGAATCTTGTCCGCTTTGTGGCGCTTTAGAGCATCCAAATATTGTTGAGATTGATGATATTTCAACGAAATTTGAAGTTGTAAATAATGAATTAAATCAAATTGATGATAAGCTAAAATCGCTTCAGAAAAAACAAAATGTAGTTCAAAAAATTATTGATCAAAAACAGTTTGTTGAAAAACAAATTGAACAAGAAAATCAAGTATTGAATGAGTTAAAAATTGAACAAGAAAATCATTTGAATTTGTTTGTTTGGAAAGATTTTAATTCGAAAAATGTTGAATTGTTTGAAGAAAAAAAGAAAGCAGCTATAGCTTTGGATAAAACAATTTCGGATAAAAATAAAGAGATTGAAATTTTTCGTGAAACTTTAGAAAAAGAACGCCAATCTATTGAAAAATATAAAAATGCTTTAGAAAAATTTAGATTAGAAGAAACTGAAAAAGCTTCTCAAATCAAGCAAAATCAAGCAAACTTGAAAGTGTTGAAATTTGAAGATTTTCAAAATCAAACAACAGATAATGTATTGCGAAATTTGAATGATTTAAAGTTAAGTAATGCGAAAATTGAACAAAATTATATTCAATTTACAGAAAGTTTAAATCAATTAAATCCAAAATTAGCTTCTCAAAAAACTTCAATCGAATTGATTGAAAAACAAATCATTGAGTTGAAAGAAGAATTGGCTATTAATCAAAATCAATTAGAAAAATCATTAGAAAAAAATCAAATACAAAATATTGAAGAAGTTCAATTAGTTTTAAATCAGCAGTTTAATATTTCTGAAATCAGAAAAGAATTAGAAGATTTTAGAATTTTGTTCGAAACATTAAAAAGTTCAATTCAAGAATTAGAGCAAAAATTAGCGGAAGTTTCTTTTGATGAAACGATTTATAAAACACAAGAAGAAAAATTAATTTTTGTAACAAATCAGTTGAAAGAAACGACCGAAATTGTAACCAAAACAAAAACTGAAATTGAACGATTGAATAAATCTTTTGCAGAAAAGAAAGATTTGTTATTTGAATTGGAAAAATTGCAAAAACGAGCGACGAATTTACAAACAATGCGAAATTTGTTTAATTCAGCAGGATTTGTGCAATATGTTTCGTCGATTTATTTGAAACAGTTATGTGATAACGCAAATGTGAGATTTCATAGAATGACTAGAAATCAATTGAGTTTACAAATGAATGACAACAATGATTTTGAGATTATAGATTATTTGAATGAAGGGCGTTCACGTAGTGTGAAAACGCTTTCTGGAGGACAATCTTTCCAAGTTTCGTTGAGTTTGGCTTTGGCTTTGGCAGAAAGTGTGCAAACAAATGCGAAGTCGGAAAAGAACTTCTTTTTTATTGATGAAGGTTTTGGAACGCAAGATGCTGATGCTGTAAATATCGTGTTTGAAACGTTGATGAGTTTGCAAAAAGAGAAAAGAATTGTCGGTATTATTTCTCACGTTGATGAGTTAAAAGATCGAATTCCAGTAGCGCTTCAAATTACAAAAGACGAAGAAAAAGGTAGTTTTATAGAAGTTATTTTGTAAACAAAAAATCCGTTCGAATCATCGAACGGATTTTTTTATATTTTAATTACAAACTTTCTATTTTTATTGTTTTCAACAATTCAGGTAAAGCGGTATTCGTAAATTCTTCTTGGGCTTCGACTAGCAATGGTTTATAATCGTGATAACGATTAGAAAAATGACCTAAAATTAATTTTTTTACATTGGCTTGTTTCGCAATCATTCCAGCTTCTTTTGCAGTTGTATGTCCTGTATAAACTGCCAAATCTTTCAATTCATGTAAGAAAGTAGATTCGTGATATAACAAATCGACATTTTTTATAATCGGAACAATATCAGGTTTATATTTTGTGTCCGAACAAAATGCGTAACTCAAAGATTTTTGCGCATCAAAGGTTAAATAATCATTTGGAATTATTTCTCCGGATTCTAATGTAAAATCTTTTCCATTTTTTAAATTTTGATAATCACAGATTTCAATTTCAGGAAATTCCTCGATTCTATCCA
This sequence comes from Empedobacter sp. UBA3239, assembly GCF_002362875.1. Taxonomy (NCBI): domain Bacteria; kingdom Pseudomonadati; phylum Bacteroidota; class Flavobacteriia; order Flavobacteriales; family Weeksellaceae; genus Empedobacter; species Empedobacter sp. UBA3239. The sequence goes on from NZ_DEVJ01000061.1 coordinate 25,206, forward strand.
TATTCAATTTTCTAGGTTTTGGCTTTTCTCGAAAAAGATAACCATTGGTATACACTCGGTGGTTTAGCGGAATAGAATAAACTTCAACTTTATCATCTTCAAAAACTAAAACAGATTCTTTTGTATGCAATTCATTGAAAATAATCTCGAATGAATTATTGGATTCTGTTAAGCGCAATTGCGTCGTAATAAATTCTTCAATTCCTTTCGGACCATGGATATGTAAAGGCATATCGCGACCAAGTAATTGAAGTGTGGAAATTAATCCAATCAATCCAAAAACATGATCGCCATGTAAATGCGATATAAAAATGTGGTTTATTCGGTTGAATTTTGCCTTTGCTTTTCTCAATTGTACTTGTGTTCCTTCTCCGCAATCAATCAAAAAATAGCGTTCTGCTATATTTAATAATTGTGCGGTTGGATGCGTAAAAGCCGTTGGTAATGCCGAATTAAATCCTAATATTGTTAGTTGTAAACTCAATTTACGTTTAGATTAGTTAAAAAATCGTTTAATTTTTCGACAGCTTTTCCTCGGTGGCTAATTGCATTTTTTTCTTCGGGAGACATTTGTGCAAAAGATTTTGAAAAACCACCAGGAATAAAAATTGGATCGTAGCCAAAACCATTGTCACCCATAATTTCAGTTGCAATAGTTCCGTTCACTCGTCCTTCGAAAAAATATTCCTTTCCATCCAAAATTAAACAGAAAATAGAAATAAAATACGCTTTTCGATTCGTTTTTCCTTCCAATTCTTTCAATGCTTTTGCGATATTATCTTCGTCTTTTCCAGTACCAGCATATCGAGCAGAATATACACCAGGCGCACCATCTAACGCTTCTATCACTAATCCAGAATCATCTGCAAAGATATTTTTACCCGTTTTATCGAAAATAGTTTTCGCTTTTAATTGCGCATTTTCTTCGAAAGTTGTTCCAGTTTCTTCAATTTCATCAAAGAAATTAATATCAGTCAACGATTTCATCGATAGGTAAGAAGGTAACATTTTTGTAACTTCTTTTACTTTATTGTTGTTATGTGTGGCAAAAATTAATTCCATTTATATTGTTTTTTGTTCTGTTTTTTTGATTAATAAATAGACAGATAAAATTCCGATAAGTGTCATTCCTCCAATTAATAAATAATCTCTTTGCGCAAAAACTTCGCCTTCCATATTGCCTTGCATTAGCATTAACGAGTAGGAAAGTGTGTTGTTTAAGAAATGTAATAACATAGGCAAAAACAACGATTTTGTGCGGCAATAAACTATTCCAAAAATGATTCCTAAAAGTCCAGCGCCTATAAATTGCCAAGGATTCATGTGTGCGCATCCAAAAATAAAACCATTGATTAAGATTGCAGTGGTTGGATTTACATTGAAATTTAGCATTCCTTTTAAAATTATTCCTCTAAAAATAATCTCTTCGAAAATTGGAGCTAAAATACAAATCATAATAAACCCTGCGATTTTGTAATCTAACATGATTTCAAAAGTCGCTTGAAAAATTTTATAGATTTCTTCTAAAGGTCCAGTTGTCGGAATTAAACTTGTTACAATCTCGGCTAAAGGCAAAAGAAATAACCAACAAGCTATTGATAATATGAGCTGAATTGGTGTAAAAGGATGTTTGATATCTTTTAAAATCGATGCAAATTTAGTTTGTGTCAACATCAATAAAATAACAATTGCACAAACCGTTCCTGTTAAAAATCCTAATGGTAAAAGAACGTGATTAAGTGGTTTGTAAAAAAGTGCTGGAGCAGAAACAATTCCGCCAGCAAATTGCATCATAATCACTGCAATCGCGCTATAAAAAAGTGCTTTTCCAATGCCAAAACTTAGTTTATTTTCTTGCTTTGGAACAAATTCTCTAAACGGAGAGGTGTTATTCATGATGATAAGGTTTACCCTGCAATATACTAAATCCTCGGTAAATTTGCTCTGTTAAAAATAAGCGAACCATTTGATGCGTAAATGTCATATTGGATAAAGACATTTTTTTATTTCCTCGATTATAAACAGATTCGTCAAAACCATAAGGGCCACCAATCACAAAGACAAGATTTTTGACAGATTGATTCATGTAATTCTGAATATCATCTGCAAATTGCTTCGAAGTAGGCTGTTTCCCTTTTTCATCCAAAATGATCACAAAATCTGTATTGACGATTTTACTCAAAATTTGCTCAGCTTCTTTTTGTTTTTGTTGAATTTCGGACAAATTTTTACGATTTTTGATGTCAGGAATTTCAATTCTTTGATAATTAATGTGCGAAGGCAATCGATTTTCATACTTTTGTAATAGCATTTCGATGGCTTTTTCGTCTGTTTTACCGATACAAATGGTCGTAATATTCATTCAAAATTATTTATTGAGACAAAAATATGCGCATTCTACAAGATTTTAAAACATATACAGGAATAAATTATTTTCGAGATTGGTCGAAAACAAAATTGATGAACAAAAATACGGGCATCACGGTATATGATTTCTTGAAAGTTTTTTGGATTCGCGTCATGAAAGGTAATTTCCCGTTGCGTTCGGCAGCAGTTTCGTGGATTTTATTTTTTAGTATGTTTCCATTTTTGCTTTTTTTGTTTAGTATTTTGCCACATTTGGTTTATTACCAAGAAATAAAAAGTCTATTATTTACACAACTTCTTCCTCAACTTTTGCCTAAACATGTGAGCAACGAAGTGATTTCTTATATTGATAAAACGACGGCTGTGCAAGGTAAACGTAAAGTGAATTATTACTTGATTTTGATTACAATTTTTATGTCATCCAACGGAATACAAGGAATTATAAATGGATTTAATGTTTCTTATCAAGATGTTTATGTGAAGCGAAAAAACTCTAAATCGAGAATGATTTCGATAATTTTAACCTTGTTTTTTACAGTTTTTATTGTGTTACAAGTATTTTTATCTTATTCGACATCAATTATTTGGAAATACTTAACCAACGTTTCATTTTTAAGTAAACTTGGACAGTTTTCGTATTTAATCAACTATTTTTCGGTATTTATTTTTTATTTTGTTTCGATGTGTATGTTGTATTATTTCGGACCAAATCACAAAAAATCGCGTAGCACAGTTTTACCTGGTGCTATTTTGACTTCTGTTTTGTTCTTGTTAACTGTGATTGGTTTTAATTCGTATTTAAGTTATTTTACAAACATCGATTTGTTGTATGGATCGCTTGGATTAGTGATGATTATGATGATTTTTGTATACATCAATGTGATTTTGATGTTAGTTGGTTATGAATTGAATATGTCAATTAATTACACCAAAAATTACGAATACGTTAATCATATTGACAATAATCGATTCATTAATTTGGATAAATTTTAAGGTTCATTTAAAAGATGCCCGCAGGTTTTGCAATAAATAGCACCATCTAGGTGGTAATCATCGCCACAATTGCGACATCTTTGCGTGTTTGTAGGAATATCTTCCTTATGTTTAGTCGCTTTATTCATTTCCATTGTTACAATACTTGTGGGAACAGCAATTACGCCATAACCTATAATCATAACAACAGAAGCTAAAAATTGTCCCAAACCAGTGACAGGAGAAATATCACCATAACCTACTGTTGTTAAAGTAACAATTGCCCAATAAATACTAATCGGAATACTTGTAAAACCAGATTCAGGATGATCGTGTTCAACCATATACATAATCGAGCCAATTACAACAACAATTAATACTACAAATGATAAGAAAACGATGATTTTATCTTTACTTTCTTTCAGTCCTAACACCAACACATTTTTCCCACGAGTAAATCGAGTAAGGTTAAAAATTCTGAAAATACGTAGTAATCTTAAAATACGAATACTTGCTAGGTACTTACTTGTAGGTAAAACTAAACCAAGATAAAATGGTAAAATAGACAATAAATCAATAACTCCATAAAAACTAAAAATATATCGCCAACGATTTTTAACGCAATAGATTCTTAATAAATATTCTATAGTAAACAAAAAGGTTAAAATCCATTCTAAAGATACTAAAACTGTATGGTGTCTCGCATTAATTGCTGGAATAGACTCCAACATAACCAAACCTACACTTAATAAGATTAAAAGTAATAACGAGATGTCAAAAATTTTTCCATAAGGTGTATCAGCTTCAAAAACTATATCGAATATTTTTTGTTTTAGCTTCTTTTCTTCATCAGCCCCCATTCTTTTTAGATAAGGAAATCTACCTTTAAACATTGGTTTATATTTTTGGAATGAGCTAAATTAGGAAAAAATTTTAGTATGAATATTCTATTGACTGGTGGAAGTGGATTAATTGGTTCAGAATTAACAAAGATTTTAATTGAAAATGGACATCAAGTTCGCATTTTGACAAGAGAAAAAGAGATTGAACATCCTTTTTATCATTGGGATAAAGATACAATTGATGAAAAAGTTTTTGAAAATTTAGATGGAATTATTCATTTGTCTGGAAGCTTAATTGCGAAAAGATGGACAAATTCTTACAAAAAAGAAATTTTTTCGAGTAGAGTTGATACAGCGAATTTACTTTTTGAGTATGTCAAAAAATTGAATATTGATTTGAAATTTTTTATCTCCGCGTCTGGAACAGCTTATTATGGACAAATTACTTCGAATAAGATTTTCAAAGAGTCTGATGAACCGAATATTGATTTTTTAGGTAAAGTTTGTGTCGCATGGGAAAATGCTGCTTATCAGTTCGAAAAAATAAGTGCAAGAGTGGTTTGTCTTAGAACTTCTTTGGTTTTGTCAAAAAACGGCGAAGGTTTCAAATTATTAAAAAAACCTATTCAACTTGGTGTAGGAGCAAATCTAGGTAACGGAAAACAATGGATGCCTTGGATACATATTACCGATTTGTTGCAGATTTATTCACATGCAGTAGAAAATGAGTCAATACAAGGTAGTTACAATGCTTCTGCGCCAGAACATGTTAATCATTCTACATTCAATCATACGCTAGCGAGAAAAATGAAAAAACCTTTTTTTATTCCTAATATTCCTGCTTTTGTTATGAAATTAGCATTAGGTGAGATGAGTAGTTTAGTCCTAAATGGATCTAGAATTGACGCAACTAAAATTCAAGAAACAGGTTTCAAATTTCAATATACTACTTTAGAAAAAGCGTTAGAAGAATTGATAGAAAAGTAACGAAAATTTTATTTAGATTATTCTTTATGTGTTATTGTGTATTGTACTTTTGCAGGAATTACAAATTGAAATGAAATTAAAAATTACTTTACTCTTTTTATTTATTGCATTATATACAAATGCGCAATCGAAAGATTTAAAATTCGGAAAAATTTCGGAGCAAGAAATTAACTTAATTCAAGTTCCTTTCGAGAAAAATGCAGATGCTGTTATTTTTTCGGAAGAAGGAAAAATGGATTTAACTTCATCTAATTATTATTTGACTGTAAAACGAAGAATCAAAATACTGACTGATAAAGGACTTGATGAAGCAAATATACAACTGAATTATTACAGCAAGAATAGAAATGAATCTATAAGCGGAATTAAGGGAGGTACAATTAATATTGTAAATGGAGTAGAGCAAATGACTCCGATTGATGAGAAAGAGATTTTTGATGTTTCTCTAAATGAATTGTATGCTGCAAAACGTTTCACTTTTCCAAACGTAAAAGTTGGTTCTATTATCGAGTATACTTATATCAAAAGTAGTGAATACAATTTTTCTATTGATGCATGGAATTTTCAACATGAATTTGTTATTAAATGAAATTTTAACAGCAAAAGGCTTCGAAACTTCGATGGTTTTGTTTAGTAGTCGTCATCATGGATAGATTTTATTTTCTTATCCAATTGTTAATCAATTTAATTCTGTTTTGACGGTTGTGAAATTAAACAAAGGTGCTTCGAATCTTATTTTAGATGCGTCAAAATTAAACAAAGAACAAATTGAGTTTGGCCCATTAATGTGTTTAATTATCATGGAGTGGTGATTAAAAAAGGGGAACCTTCTTTTGTGAAATTAAACCAGAAATTGTCCTATTATGAATCGTCTATGAAATATGATTTCATGAACAAAGGTAGTTTAGTTTTTTATTGAAAAGATAAATTCAATGGTTATTTTTATGATAATTATGTAGAAGAAAAAAATGTTTAGAATCGATTTATAACAGAATCTTTAGAAGCTCGTTTGGATAAAGAATTAAGTGATAAAATGGTTTTTGATACTGATTCTTATGTTAAATCATATAAATCAAAAGCTACAACTTCAAATGCTTCTTTCTATACATTTATTAACCCTTTACGTGAGTTTTTGAAACAATATACTTTTGAAGATACAAAACCGTCAACGTAAAATAGAATTTAATTATCCTTATTTATTTAATATTCAGATAAAGTCTAAAATACCAGAAGGTTATCAAGTTGTAATTGATGAAAAGTATAAAGCCTATCATAAAATAGAACTTGGTTTAGAGTATTATCAAGAAGTAAAAGAAAAAGATGGACAATTAATTGTAATGATTCAATTCATATTACCAGAAGGCGTTTATGAAGCGGATAAATATAACGAGTAAAACAATTTTTTGAGAAAATAAAAACAGAATCTCTGAAAGAAGTTTTAATGAAAAAGAAATAAATCAAAATCCCGCACTGAATTTTTCAGTGCGCTTTTTGTGTTTATGATTCTATCACCATCAAATTACAACCTCGTACGTCCGAATGATCAAAACGACCTAAGATTTCAAATTGATTGTGAGATATTTTTCTACCTAAATCATCAGTTGCAATAAAACTAATCGAATTGTAATTTGCCAAATCAATCACATTTACGCCACCTGTTTTTCCTTCTTCAACATATTGGAAAGGATCTTCGGTTTCTCTAATCAGAATTCGCATCCAATTTGGCGATTTAAATGTCAAATCTCCTCTAGAATATCCTTGCGAAAGCAATTCCGTCATTCCATATTCCGAATGAATTTCATTTGTGCCGAAACCATTTTTCAAAATTGAATGCAATTCTTCGCGCGTAATTTCCTTCTTGCGACCTTTCATTCCGCCAGTTTCCATCACAATTGTATATTGCAAATTCATTTTATAATTTTCAACAAAATCTAATAAAGCAAACGAAACACCAATCAAAATAGCTTTTTTACCCGTTTTTTCATGCGCGAGAATATTTTCGTACAATTCATCGTGATTATACAAATAAAAACCACTTTTATCGCTGCCAGATTTCTCAATCCAATACTCCACCATATCAATTAAAGACGAACCTGTACGCTCCAAATATGAAGGTAAAAGCGCGAAAATAGTGTAATCGGAAAGAGGTCCGTAAAATTGTTCAAAACATTTTTCTAAACTATAATGATACAATGCCAAATCCGTAACCAAATGCTTGCTTGTCGTCATTCCAGTTGTTCCCGAACTTGTAAAAACCTTTTCCACTTCACGATTTCCCGAAATCAATTCAAATTTCTTAAAAAACTGAATCGGTAAAAAAGGAATTTCGTTTGTGTGTTTTACAGTAGAATAATCAACGTTCAAGAAATTTAAGAAGTTTTTGTACACTTCATTTTCTTGCGCTTGATAACGGAAAACTTCCAATGCTACGTTTTGGAAATCTTTTTCGGATTGAATAGAAAAAATTTGCTTTGAATCAAACATTTTGCAAAATTACAAAATAGAGTAGAAGTGAGCGAATTTATTCTTTATCTAATTTTTTAATAAATCTAATAGCATAATCTTTCAAAAATTTTGAATTTAATTTATCTAAAATAGTATAGAAAGAATATTGAAGTATTAAGAATAGGAAGGAACAAACTATTAAAGATATTTTTAAGTCTTTATACAAAAAAATAGAAATGATATTAAAAATTATGAGAAAAATAATTGCTAATAATGAATATTTAGTTCTGAATTTTTTTAAGTTCTGATTTGATTCAATATTGATAGAAACGATTTCTGGATGAATGAAATTATACTTGATAATCCCAATTCCTGTTTTAAATAATAAAGGCGAAAAATCTCGATTGATTATAATTTGATTATTTTCAACTTGTAAATTTTGAAAATCAAATTCTTCTATTGAACCAAATAAGTTTTCGTTTTGTAATTTTTTAAAGTGATTTAAACTTTCAATTATTTCATCGAATGTTTTTTTTGTTTGATACTCAAAAATCATTAATCTTTCTTTGAATCAAACTTACAAAAATCTACTGATTTTTAAGCTTAACAATTGTTGCATTGGCTTTGTAAAGATGATCACCAAGAATTTCGTAATTCTGAATTAAATCTTTGTAGAAAAGCGCACTTGTCGTCAAAAGTTTCTCTTTTTCGATGGTTTTCATCAAATTAGCTTCGGCTTCTTTGTAAATTGTATTGATTGTTTTTTCGATAAACTCCGCTTGTTTGATAGAAACTTCTTCTTGTGTTTCGTTCAGATTTTGATTTAAAATACGTGTTGTTTGATCTAAATTGTTTTGAAATTCGACCAAATATGTTCTCATTTTTGGTGTAAAATAACTGTTTGTCATTCTACGACGACGATGAATAGACGAAATCTTAATCGCAATATCGCCCACACTTTCCAAATGATGACAAAGTGTAATTAGTTGATGTATCGCAATTGTATTTTCGTTAGGTAAATCTAAATCAGCAATTTCATTCAAAAATTCATTGACTTCTCGCTCCAATTGATCGCCTTCTTTTTCAAGTTCCAAAATTCGTTCACGAAAAACCAAAATTTTCTCTTCATCACTTTCAGTAATCATTCGCCCAAGTGTATAAATAGTTTGTTTTGTTGTAGAAGCGAGTTTCAGAAGTTTTTTATTGGCTTCATTTTTATATAGGTCAGAATTTGTTCCGAAAGGAATCGCATAAAACTCTAATTTATTGTCAGTAGATTTTACAGAGAAATATTTTTTCTGACAATAGAAAGCTATTTTATTGATAAAAGGTGTGAATAAAATTACACCGACTATATTACTAATCGTATCAAAAGTAATCAGCTGAACAGCGATATTTGATGAAATTGTTGAGCCAATAAATTTTAAAACAAAATTTGCAATTAACATAAAAATTAATGCAATTACAATATTGAAAAATGTATGAAATGCTGCGACAACTTTCGTGTATTTATCTCCAATTGCTGCAACTAAATGGGCTGTAAAAGTAGTTCCGATATTTGCTCCCAAAACAATCATTGCAGCTAATTCGATAGGTAAACCTTTGCTCGCTAATAAAATTGCAATCGTAATTGATGCTGATGAAAAGTGGACTAAAATTGTTAGTAATATTCCAAATAGAATAAATAACAAATTAGTCAAAAAACCATAGTGCGATAATTGCTGAAAGAATTCTTGTAACTTCTGATGACTTTCGATAGAAGGTAAAAAAGTTTTTAGGAAATAAAGCGAAAGAAAAAGTAAGGAAAGCGAAAATAAAATTCCACCTACTTTTCTTTGGTTACGTTTTTTCGATAAATAAAATGGAAAAGCCACCAGTATAAGAGGTAATGCAATTTGTACCAAATCGAATTTCATTCCGAAATAGACTAACCACAATGTAAGCGTAGTTCCGATATTTGCGCCTAATATTAAGCCAAATGCTTTTCGTAAATTAATCAATCCAGCATTTACAAATCCCAATATAAACACACTCGCAGCCGAGGAAGATTGTATGGCTGTTGTAAAAAAAGTACCTGTAACAATTGTCGATAAATTGTTTTTGGTTAATTTATTTAAAGTGCGTTTAAAATTCGATCCAGATAACGCTTGTAAATTTTCGCTTAATAGTTTTATCGCAAAAATGAACAAAGCAATTGCTCCGAAAAGTTGCAAAATTTGTATGATAAGATGCATTAATGATTAATTGACTACAAAAATAGGGACTCTAATGTAAATAGAATATTATCTTTTTTACTTTTATTGAAAAAAAGTTTAATTTTTTTTTGAATTCTAAAATTCTGATTTTCAAAATTGAAGTGAATTTTTAGAAAAAACTTCTACTTTTTTTTGAAAAAACATTTGCGAGATTCGAAAAACTGCCCTAATATTGCACCACGAAAAAGGAACAACACTTCTTTCGAGAAATGAATCTCCAGTTTTCAATTTGAAATATTCAAATAATAATATTTTTGCCGATGTAGCTCAGCTGGCTAGAGCAGCTGATTTGTAATCAGCAGGTCGTGGGTTCGAGTCCCTCTATCGGCTCAGCAAAAATATAGGTCGGGGAGATACTCAAGCGGCCAACGAGGACGGACTGTAAATCCGTTGGGTAACCTTCGCAGGTTCGAATCCTGCTCTCCCCACTAAAAAGCCGATGTAGCTCAGCTGGCTAGAGCAGCTGATTTGTAATCAGCAGGTCGTGGGTTCGAGTCCCTCTATCGGCTCCAAAAAAGTTTATATTTTACTTTTAAAACAAAAATAAAAAATCGCCGATGTAGCTCAGCTGGCTAGAGCAGCTGATTTGTAATCAGCAGGTCGTGGGTTCGAGTCCCTCTATCGGCTCTTCTTTTTTGAAGAATACTTTATTATTAGGCGGGGAGATACTCAAGCGGCCAACGAGGACGGACTGTAAATCCGTTGGGTAACCTTCGCAGGTTCGAATCCTGCTCTCCCCACAATCCTTTTTAAATATTTGGAAAGCAAATCATCAAATCTTTTGATGATTTTTTTATTAATGTGTGCATCATAAAAAAGCCCTTTTTAAAGGACTTTTTACTTGATGATGTTCTTAATAATTTCTATTGAATATACATTCGAAATCTTTTCTATAAAACTATTAAAATCTAATGTAGAATGATCGTCAGCATCATCTGATATTGTTCTGATGATGATAAAAGGAATATCAAATTCGTAACAAACTTGTGCTACTGCAGCGCCTTCCATTTCGACACAAAGTATTTCGGGTAAGTTTTGTTGTAATTTTTCTTTCTGAGTATTTGTCGAGAAAAATAAATCTCCAGATCCAATTAAACCAACATGTAGTTGAGGTTGATGAATATTAAATTTATCCAAATCTTTTTCAGAAATCACATTATGCAAATGTTGCTCTTCTAAAATTTCCAAAATAGCTGTTGTCGCAACTTCTAATTGAGAAGAATCAGCTTCAAAATAAGCTTTTCCTAACATTGGGATTTCGTAAGCAGGAAAAAGAGGTTGAGCATTCATATCATGTTGAATCAAACTTTGTCCTAGAACAATATCTCCAATTTTTACATCAGCATGAATTCCACCTGCAACACCTGTAAAAATCAATTCAGAAACTTTAAATTCAAGGATTAAGGTTGTAACCGTAGCAGAGGCAGCAACTTTACCAACACGAGAATAAACGACCACAACTTTTTGATTATTTAATTCTCCAGTAAAATAACTTCTTCGACCAATTTTATGTTCTTGCTTGTTTGTTAATAAATTGACTACACCGTTTATTTCTTGCGGTATAGCACCCATTATTCCTATTATTCTTTCGCTCATCTTTCCAATTTGAAAGCGAAGTTACCAATTTATTTTCTGTATTTGTAAACCGAACAATAAATCTCATAAATTAAGATAAATGGCAAACAAATGATAATCAAAAATGTATTTAGAAGATTTTTTATCATCTTACAAAAGTAGAGTTTTTTCAGAATATGTTAAAAATCAATTGTGAATTAGTCTTGGCTTGTTGTACTTTTGTAGCATAAAAGTTTGAAATGAAAAAATTATCTATAGCGATTATATGCTGTGCATCAGTAATGCTGATGAATTGTACGAATAAAACAGAAGAAAAACCAGTAGAACAACCTGCTAAAACTGCTGTTACAGTGGAAGAGCCAACAGAAATTGTAGAAGGTGTGATTAGAAAATCTGGAGTTGAGTGGACAGCTTATAAAACGACAGAAAAAGTGGCTGTTTCAGGACGTTTTAATGTTGTTTTGGTGAAAGGGGCAAAAGAAGATGGAAAAACCCCTCAAGAAGTTTTAGAAGGTGCAAATATTATTGCGACAGTTGCTACATTAAATTCTGATCAAATTGATCGTGATGAAAAATTGAAAGATATTTTGTTCGGAAATATGATTAATACAAGCGAAATCAAAGGTCAATTACATTTCAGAGATGGTAAAACTTTCTTGAATTTAACGTTGAATAACGCTTCTAAAGAATATGAAGTAAAATCGACGTTTGAGAACAATGTTTTTTCAATTGAAACAGATGTTGATTTGATGGATTTTAACACAGGAAAAGCGATGGAAGCTCTTAATCAGGCTTGTTTCGAATTACACAAAGGTGCAGATGGTGTTTCTAAAACATGGAGCGAAGTACACATCAAAGGTCAAGTAGAATTTAGCGATAGTTTCGGTAAATAATTCAAAAAATAAATAATTAATTTTAAGGCTACAATTTTTTGTAGTCTTAATTTTTATAAATAAATCAGTAAAAAATGAATTGGGTAATTTTACTAATTGCAGGATTGTGCGAAGTCGGTTTCGCATCATGTCTTGGAAAAGCAAAAGAAGCAACCGGAAATGACACGTATTTATGGTATGGTGGTTTTTTATTTTTCTTAACGGTGAGCATGGTTTTGTTGGTAAAAGCAACGCAAACATTACCAATCGGAACGGCTTATGCAGTTTGGACAGGAATTGGAGCAGTCGGAACAGTTTTAGTAGGAATTTTTATTTTTAAAGAACCAGCAAGTTTTTGGCGCGTTTTCTTCTTAACGACTTTAATTTGCTCTATTATTGGGTTAAAATTTGTGTCAAATTAACTAAAACTATTGTGTTGATTTATGGAGAATTTTAATGTTTTTGATCAAGAGGAATTTATTCAGCAAACTGTCGAAAATAAACGTTTGAAAAAAGATTTGATTCAGACGATTTTTATTCAGCATGGTTATTTAATTATTTCTCAAAATGATCAAGAAATTAAACTTAAACAACACGATGTTTTCTTCCCAGAACCTAATAAATCTTACCAAATAATTTCTAAATCATCTGATTTAGAATTGTTGAGTTTAGTTTTAACCAAAAAGATTTTAGATACATCGATTATCGATTTGAGTGGTTATGAATACAACCAATTTTTTGGAGAAAGTAGAATCAATAATTATCATTTCAATGAAATAGAATTTTCTGCTTTAATAGAACTTTTATTGCAATTGAAGTTGCGTTTGCAAGAGAAATCGACCAAATTCGTACGCTATTTACAATTCAATTTATTTTATGCGATTGTTTACACAACGTTTAGTGAACTTTCGAAACAACAAACAATTATTGTAAGAAAAGGAACGCGAAAAGATGATATTGTAAAACGTTTTTTGAATGACTTAAATAAGAGCTATACAGAAAACAGAGATGCAAAATATTATGCAGATAAATTGAATATTACAGTACGATATTTAACTGAATGTTGCAAATCAATAACAGGTAGAACGACAAAAGAATTAATCAGTTCTGTTGTGATTCGTGAATCGAAAGTATTGTTGAGTGAAACAACTAAAACAATCTCTGAAATTTCGAATGAGTTAAACTTTTCTGACCAATATTCATTCGGAAATTTTTTCAAAAAACATCTAAAAATTAGTCCAACTCAATTTAGAAAAAGTTTACAATAACTTCCGTTTTGGACATCTTTAGGCTACTTTTCAAACTTTTTTTAATCTCGATTTTTATCATCTTTGTTACTATCAAAAGGGTCACTATAATTTTATAGTAAAAACAGAGGTGTTTTTTGATGGCGAAAGCTAACAAAAGTGAGTAGAGTATTACTAAAAGTTTATATCACCTCTGTTTTTTCTAAAAATAATGTTTTTAAAATTAATAGTTCCGAAAAAGTTTAAAATAGTTCTAAGTTTACTGATATTTGAAAAGAAGTAATCCAAAAACCTAAAATGATTATTTTGACCATTTGATAAAAAAACAAAAAGAGAACCTAAAAAATTAAGTTCTCTTTTTCTATATTTTATAGATATTTAAGTGGAAATCACCTTTTATTGAAAGGTGATTTTTTTATGCTTTAAATAATTCATTCAAGTTTACTCCACCGAAGTTTCCTGAACTCATCATCAAAAATACTTTATCTTTTTTATCTAAACTTTCGATATAATCTTGCAATTGTTCACCATTTGTAAACACCAAAATAGAATCATCTCCAAAGGCTTTTTTGATATCTTCTGGAGAAATCATTTCCATACGTTTTATTTCTAATGCTTCTGGACTATACATCACAATTTTGATGTCAGCTTTGTCTAAAGCACCTTTGTATTGAACTAAAAACTCAGGATTTAAAGACGAATAGGTATGAATTTCTAAACATCCCACAACTGTTTTATCTGTATATTGTTCTTTTACTGCATTCGTAACTGAAGTTACTTTACTTGGCGCATGCGCAAAATCTTTATACGCAACAAAATCAGAAGTACGATTAATTAATTCCAAACGTTTAGAAGCTCCTTTGAATGATTGAATTGCTTCGTTGAAATCATCATCCATTACACCTAATTGTTTACAAATTGCACGAGCACCTTCTAAATTCATCAAGTTATGATTACCAAAGACTTCTAACGGAATTGGTCCATCTTCTGTTTCGATAAAAGTGATTCCATTTTCGATAAAATGTTCTGGTAAATGATAAGGAAATTTCTTGATTGCTTTCTCCGTTTCTTCTACCACTTTAACAACTTCTTCGTCTGTTTCGTTGTAAATTAAAGCACCTCCATTCACGATAGATTCTACGAATTTTGAGAATTGAGAAGTGTAATCTGCAAACGTTGGAAAAACATTGATATGATCCCAAGCAATACCTGAAATCAACGCAATATTTGGTTGATACAACAAGAATTTTGAACGACGATCTAAGGCAGATGATAAATATTCATCACCTTCCATAATCATAAATTCGTTGTCTTCTGTCAATTTTACCATTACATCAAAACCATCCAATTGCGCACCAACCATATAATCAACATCGACATTATGATAATGCAAAACATGAAGAATCATTGATGTAATCGTCGTTTTTCCATGAGAACCACCAATTACAACACGCGTTTTATCTTTTGATTGTTCGTACAAATATTCTGGATATGAATAGATTTTTAAACCTAATTCTTGCGCACGTAACATCTCAGGATTATCAGCGTGAGCGTGCATTCCCAAAATCACTGCATCTAAATCTGCTGTTATTTTTTCTGGAAACCAACCCATTTCTTCTGGTAAAATACCACGTTGATCCAAACGTGTTTTCGAAGGTTCGAAAATTGCGTCATCAGAACCTGTTACTTGATATCCTTTTTCGTGCAAAGCAATCGCCAAATTGTGCATAGCACTACCGCCAATTGCAATAAAATGAACTTTTTTCATTTTGTATGTTGTATTCTTTTAGTCTTTTTTATTTTCTTCGTCGTAGCCCATTTCTTCGAAATCATCAAACTCTTCGTCATCTTCATTCAAATAATCATCCAATGATTTTTCACTATTTTCAGCAAGAATTTCGTCCATTGGTCGAACCTTATTAAACTCTGGCGCTTGCTCAATTGCATTCATAATTTTTTTCATGATAGCATCACTCGAATCATTTTCATAATCGATTTCCAAGGGCTCTTTGAATGTCATTGTCGCATTAATTCCACGTTTTTTGATGCGCAAACCTTTTTTATCAAAAGCTCTACGAAAACCATCAATCACAACTGGAATTACAATTGGTTTATTTTTCTTGATTAGATGCGCAGTTCCACGACGACCAGGCGCAAACGCAGTTGTAGTCCCTTGCGGAAATGTTACGACCCAACCACTTTGCAACGCAATGTCGATATTGTTAATTTCGCTTAAATCAACTTTTCTATTTACATTTTCTCCTTTTGCACGCCACGTTCTTTTTACGGTTACCGCTCCTGTGTAGGCAAATAATTTTGTCAAAAGATTATCTTTCATCGTTTCCTCAGCGGCAACGTAATAAAAGTCAATCTTAGGATTAAGTAAATAAATTGGATTTTTGATGGTATCAATAAAACCATTTTTTACACTACAAAATACATGATACATCGCGAAAACATCAGCAAAATAAGTTTGATGATTCGAAACGAATAATACATTTTGAGCTGGCAAATGAACCAAGTTTTTTGTTCCGCTAACTTTTAGTTTATTAAAACCATTGTAACGGTTATAGGTAAATGATCCTAATAAGAAAATTAACGTCCTTTTTAGGAAATATAGATGTCCAAATGAATCGCGAAATGCGTTCTTTTTCTTTGCTTTTTGAGACACGAGTTCTTAATTGTTTAAGTTACAAATTTAATACGATTTTTAGATAATCTTTAAATTCTTCTAAAATCATTGCCGTTGCACCCCAAAGAAATTCATCGTCACCAATGTTATAACCAGGAATTTCGACAACTTGACCAGAAAATTCTCTCTCAAAAACTTCGTAATCAGCATTCAAAAAAGCTTCCAAATTTAATGGAACAACGTATTGTACTTCACGCTCATCTGGGTTGAAATGTGGCTCTCCATGATAAATTCCGATATAAGGATAAACCAAGAAATTGCTTGGCGGAATATACATTTCGCTCAATTGTCTTACAATCTCAATATTTTCGTACTCTACACCAAGTTCTTCCACAGTTTCGCGAATAGCAGTTTCGTCAAAACTAATATCTTGTTCTTCAAATTGTCCACCTGGCAAAGAAAACTGATGCGAATGCGCTCCTTCGTAAGAAACACGCATGGTTACTGGGAATTCAACTTCTCCATCTTCGTTTTGATACAATAAAATCATCACAGACGCACTTCTAGGATTGGTACGTTTTACATATTCTAAATCAAATTTTTGACGATATGGAGGTGAAAGCTTTTGGTGTGATTCCCAACTTGGCAATTCTTCAACACTTTCAGCTAATAAATATTTTAATTCTTCTAAATCTAAATACAAAATGGATTGATTTTTAGGGTAATAAAAAAGAGTGAAATTTTTCCTCACTCTTTTTCAAAGATAATTATTTTCGTCGAAGAAAATTCAACCTTTTCGGTAAGGTTTATTAATTATTTAACTTTTAAGATTTAGCTTAAATATTTTCCATCGTTTGAATGAAAAACAGAATATTTTGAAATTTAACATTATAAGTTTTAACTTCGTTAGGTCTAAAAATTATAAAAATGTTTAATAAAAAACTTTTTTACGGAATGATGGTTGGATCGTCAATCCTAGCCACTTCTTGTAGCGAAAAGTCAACAAATAGTATGTGGAACGATAAAAATCCTTTTTTTGAAGTGAGCACTTTGCCTTATCATACTGCTGATTTTTCGAAAATTAAAAACGAAGATTTCAAACCTGCTTTGTTGCAAGGAATGGCTGAACAATTAGTCGAAATCAATAAAATTGCGAATAATTCTGAAGCACCAACTTTCGAAAATACATTAGTTGAGATGGAAAAATCGGGTCAATTATTAACACGAGTTAATCATGTTTTTGGATTATTGACTGGAGCAAATACAAACGAAACGTTGCAAGCAGTTGAGGAGGAAATGTCGCCTAAATTTGCGGCTCATAGCGATGCCATTTATTTGAATGATAAATTATTTCAACGTGTAAAAACTTTACATGACAATAAAAAATCATTGAATTTAGATAAAGAGTCATCTCGTTTGTTAGATGTATATTATCAACGATTTGAATTGGCTGGAGCTAATTTATCATCAACTCAAAAAGATGAATTGAAAAAATTGAATGGTGAAATCGCTTCATTGGAAACTAAATTCTCTAATCAATTATTAAAAGGAACAAAATCTGGTGGTGTAACTTTTACGAAAGAAGAATTAGCAGGTTTGAGTGATGCTGATTTAGAGGCTTTCAAACAAGCTGATGGTACATATTTAATCAGTTTATTGAATACAACGCAACAACCAGAATTACAAAATATGACCAATGCAGCTTCAAGAAAAAAATTATTTGATGCAGCTTGGATTAGAACAGAGAAAAAAGATGAAAATGATACACGTTCTACAATTTTAACTTTGGTTAAAAAACGTGCGGAGAAAGCTAAATTATTAGGTTTTGCAAATTATGCAGAATGGAATTTGCAAGATCAAATGGCACAAAATCCAACAGCAGCGAAAGGAATTTTGAATCAAATGATTCCAGCAGCAACTGCAATGGCGCAAAAAGATGCGAAAGAATTTGAAGTGTTAGCGAAGAAAGAAAATCCAGCAAATACATTAACAGCTGCGGATTGGAACTATTATGCAGAGAAAGTTCGTAAAGAGAAATATGATATCGACGAAAATGAAATGAAACCTTATTTCGTTTTAGATTCAGTTGTAGAGAATGGAATTTTCTTTATGGCGAAAGAATTATACGGAATTTCATTCAAAAAACGTACAGATATACCAACTTGGCACGAAGATGTAAAAGTGTACGAATTGTTTAACGAAGATGGTTCGCAATTGGGATTATTTTATACAGATTATTTCAAAAGAGATTCTAAACAAGGGGGAGCTTGGATGAGTAATATTGTGGAGCAATCTCATTTATTTGGCACAAAACCTGTTATTTATAATGTCGGAAATTACACAAAACCTGCAAATGGTCAACCTGCTTTGATTTCGTATGATGATGTAGTGACAACTTTCCACGAATTTGGACATGCATTGCACGGTTTCTTTGCAAATCAAAAATATCCAACTTTATCTGGAACAAATGTTTCAAGAGATTTTGTAGAGTTTCCATCTCAATTTCACGAGCATTATGTAACGGAACCATCTATCCTAAAAAATTATGCAAAGCATTATCAAACAGGAGCTGCGATTCCTGATGCGTTGGTAAAAAAAATGAAAAAAGCATCTAACTTTAACAAAGGTTATACGTTAACAGAATTACTTTCTGCTGCAGCTTTAGATTTGTCTTGGCATACAGTTTCTGTCGATAAAACAATTACAAGTGTAGACGATTTTGAGAAACAAGCCTTAATTGATAATAAAACAAATTTACCACAAGTTCCGCCTCGTTACCGCTCTTCTTACTTTAGCCATATTTTTGGTGGAGGATATGCAGCGGGATATTTTGCGTATATCTGGGCAGAAATGTTAGATCATGATGCCTACGAATGGACAATAGAAAATGGAGGAATGTCACGTAAAAATGGTCAAATTTTGAGAGATAAAGTATTTTCTCAAGGGAATTCGGATGATTTGAATGTGATTTACAAAAATTTTAGAGGTAAAAATCCTTCAATTGAACCAATGTTGAAATACCACGGATTGAAATAATCATTCTAAAATATTAACAACTTAAAAATCCAAGAGATAGTTCTTGGATTTTTTTCGTTTTATGAATAAATTTGCAACTATTAAAATAAGTATAAATGGGAAGAGCATTTGAATTTAGAAAAGGACGTAAATTAAAACGTTGGGCGGCAATGTCTAAAGCGTTTACTAAAATTGGGAAGGATATCGTAATGGCAGTAAAAGCAGGAGGACCTGATCCGCATTCAAATTCTCATCTTCGCGCGGTAATTCAGAATGCGAAGGCAGTAAATATGCCTAAAGATAATATCGAACGCGCAATCAAAAAAGCATCTGATAAAAATACAGAAAACTATAAGGAAGTTATTTTTGAAGGTTATGGACCTCACGGAATTGCTGTTTTAGTTGAAACTTCTACAAATAACAACAATCGTACAGTAGCTAACGTTCGTTCTTATTTCAGTAAATGTAATGGACAATTAGGAACGCAAGGTTCTGTTGAATTTATGTTTGATCATATCTGTAATTTAAAGATTCAAAAACCTGAAAATCTAGATTTAGAGGAATTAGAATTTGAAATGATTGACTTTGGAGTAGAGGAGATTTTTGAAGATGAAGATGGAATTGTATTAATTGCCCCTTTCGAGAATTACGGAACAATCTTCAAATCTTTGGAAGAAGGTGGATATGAAATTATTTCATCAGAATTTGAAAGAATTCCACAAACAACAAAAGAATTAACAGAAGAACAAAAAGCTGACATCGAAAAATTGTTAGAGAAATTTGACGAAGATGAGGACGTAAATAACGTTTATCATACGATGAAAGAAGACGAAGAAGAGGAAGATTAATCTTTTTTGAAAAGAATAATATGAAAACCGTTTAATTTATTTTAAACGGTTTTTTTTATCTTTAACTATAATTGAATTTTTGAGAATGATAAAAATTTTTACTTTACTTGGTTTGATTTTGCAATTTCTTGCATTTTGGATGGCTGCGCCAGAAATTCTTGGAGCTGATTGGTTAAGTAAAACCGAAGAAATGATTCGGAAAGCAATTAATCAGTTGCCACAATTAATATTAGGTGCATTAGGAATGGCGATGGGAGTGATGTTTTATCATTCGATGAGTTCTTTTTTTGTATTTATCGTTGTTATAATGATTATAATTTTATTATTGATTTTCTATAAAAAAAGTAGAAAAGCTTTTGGACGAAAAAATCTTGAAACCATTGGTTAATAAATTAATCTTGAATGAAACTTTTCGCTTTACTTTATTGAAGTTTGCCGCTTTGTTTTTTACACTTGGTTTTCTTATTCAGATAGCTTTGGTAGTTATTGTATAATTTTTTTAAAAAATATTTATTTGATACTGAATAAACTATGTTTTTTTATTAAAAAAACTTTAAATTAAGGTTTGCAAATTCGAAAAAGCGTTCTATATTTGCACTCGCAATACAGCAATAGACTGCGTTATTGGAGAGTTGGCAGAGTGGTCGAATGCGGCAGTCTTGAAAACTGTTGAGGGTCACACCTCCGGGGGTTCGAATCCCTCACTCTCCGCTAAGAAAACC
>NZ_DEVJ01000024.1:0-3137 GCF_002362875.1 Empedobacter sp. UBA3239
TTTTGATACTGATCCGATACTGATCCGTTTTTTTTTTATAAATCTATTTTATGAAAAAAATATATAACAAAAAAAGCCCAAGAAAATAAATTCTTGAGCTTTACTGTACCTCAGGCGGGACTTGAACCCGCACGTCCTAATGGACACAGGATTTTAAGTCCTGCGTGTCTACCAATTCCACCACCAAGGCATCCACTTCTAAGAAAGAAGCTAGAGCGGGAAACGGGACTCGAACCCGCAACATTCAGCTTGGAAGGCTGACGCTCTACCAATTGAGCTATTCCCGCGATTGTGAGTGCAAATATAGAACAGCTTTTTTAATTACAAAACTTTTAGGAAACATTTTTTTCATAATTATTTTACATTAAAAGCTAAGTTTCTCATCATAATATTTTTAAGTACTAAAATAATTTTACTTTTTTTTGATTAAATTATTTTGAACATTAAAAAATCATCTTAAATAATTGCATTTTTCCAGATTTTAAGCAATCGTTCGTAAGAAAATTGAGCATTAGCTGGACTTGTACTTGGCAAAGAAATATACTCTATGGATGTTTTTTCATCAAAATATTTCCAAAATAATTGTTCCGCTTTCTTTCCATTGAAAATTATTTTCTCGATTGTAGGATGTTCATTCAACAATTCATCAATCTGATTTGGCGAAACATTTTTCATATCTACATCCATACTTCCTTTTCGTTCTGCAGAATGTACAACATCCCAAAGCGCTAACTTATTTTGTAAAATAAGTTGTTTTCTTATTTCATAATCTTTTGAAAATTCTGTCTCAAAAATCTCAAATATCATTTTCCAAAATCGATTACGTGGATGCCCATAATATTGATTAACTTCTAACGATAAATCACCAGGTAAAGAGCCAAGAATTAATGTTTTTGGTTGTTCTGATATAATTGCAGCAAAAGATTGTTTATGCATTTTGTCTTATTCTAAAAATATAATGTACAAAAAAAGTGCTACAATTTGTAGCACTTTTTATTCTATTTCTTTCGTTAGATAATTTGTTCAGAAACTTCCTCCCACTCTAACATTTTTTTATCTAAATCATTTTTCAGATTCGAGTATTTGTCCAATTCTTGTTGCGTTTGCGAACCTGCATGCAATTTATTTTCTAAATCTGCAATCTTCGTTTCTAAATCAGAAATCTCTGTTTCGATTCTTGATAATCTATTTTTAAGACGTTTTTGCTCTTTTTCTTCCTCAAAAGATAAAACTCTTTTCGCTTGTTCTATTTTAACTTCAATCGACTTCTCTTCTTTTGGTGCAGCCAAACTATTTCCTTTCTCCACTTCACGGAAACTTCCCGCTTTTATTTGCGCCAAATAATCATCAATTCCAGAAAGATATTCTTTCACTTGACCATTACGGAAATCGAACACTTTATCTACTAAACCTTCTAAAAATTCACGGTCGTGAGATACTAAAATCAAAGTTCCAGAATACTTTTGTAAAGCTTTTTTCAATAATTCTTTTGATACAATATCCAAGTGATTGGTCGGCTCATCCATGATTAATACGTTGAATGGACGCAACAACAATTTACACAACGCCAAACGATTTCGCTCACCTCCCGAAAGAACCGAAACTTTTTTCTCTACCGCATCGCCACCAAACATAAATGCTCCTAAATAATCTCGAACATGTTTACGTGTTTCTTCTGTTGCAGAATTTTCCGCTTCTTCTAAAACTGTTAATTTATCATTCAAAACATGTGCTTGATTTTGGGCAAAATATCCGATTTCTACATTATGTCCATGCTTTATTTTACCTGAATGCTCTTGTTCATTGATAATCGCACGCGATAAAGTCGTTTTTCCTTGACCATTTTGACCAACAAAGGCTACTTTTTCTCCTCGATTAACATAAAAAGAAACATGATCAAAAACTTGATGATCACCAAAAGCAACTCCAACATCATCTAACTCGAAAATTATTTTACCTGGCTGAACAGCGTCCACAAAACGGATATTCATCTTCGTTACATCATCATTTTCAATTTCGATGCGTTCTATTTTATCTAATTTTTTGATTAATGATTGCGCCATCGAAGCTTTATTAGCTTTTGCACGGAATTTAGAAATCAAATCTTCAGTGTGCTTAATCATTTGCTCTTGATTTTTCTGCGCTTGCTCTAATTTCTCGCGACGATCTTCACGCAATTCTAAATAACGCGTATAATTCGCCTTGAAATCTGAGATATGACGATTCGCAATTTCGATGGTACGATTAGTAACATTATCCAAAAATTGACGGTCGTGCGAAACCAACACAACAGCTCCAGGATAATCTTTCAAGAAATCTTCTAACCAAACAATCGAATCGATATCCAAATGGTTGGTAGGCTCATCTAAAAGCATTACATCATGTTTTTGCAACAATAGTTTTGCCAATTCAATTCGCATTCTCCAACCTCCAGAAAATTCTTCTGTTGAACGATGAAAATCTGAATTTTTGAATCCTAAACCAATTAAAATTTGTTCGATTTCAGCATCTTTTGTGTAACCGCCTAAAAGTCCGAAACGTTCTGTTAAATGCGAAATATCTTCAATTAATTTCCCATATTCATCCGATTCGTAATCTGTTCTTTCAGCTAATTCTTTGTTTACAAAATCAATACGATTCTGTATTTCAACCAATTGTTCGAAAGCAGAATCAGCTTCTTGCCAAACAGTTCTTCCTTGTACAAAATCAATATCTTGCGATAAATATCCGATTGTAACGTCGCCTTCGTAAACAACTTCACCTTCTGAAGATTGCTGACTTTTGGCTAAAATTTTAAGCAAAGTAGATTTTCCTGCTCCATTTTTCCCTACCAAACCAACACGGTTTCCTTTGTTGATGCGGAACGAAACGTTTTCGAATAAATATCTACCCGCAAAATAAACTCCTAAATTTTGTACTAATAACATTTTGCAAAAATACAATGTTTTTTGTTAGATGAAAACTTAACACTTTAAGGTTTTTTAAGATAACTGAAAAAAGTAAAAATTAATTTTAATAATGATGTATATTTAGCTAAATATAAACCCGTTGTTCATTTTGATTAATAAAGAATAAAGTTGTTCATTTCATTGAAAATAAGTAAATTAATTTAACTTTAAAATATTTACAATGAACAA
>NZ_DEVJ01000063.1:0-80185 GCF_002362875.1 Empedobacter sp. UBA3239
TTTTTCAACTAACTTAAAATTTACTACTTATAACTCGAAAATACCCCTATTTCCCTCAAGTGGATATTTTAACTTCTACTTCTATTCCTGTAAGTCTTAAATCTTATGTCTTATGTCTTATAACTTATCACTCAAAACTCAGAACTTATAACCCGCGTTAGGGATAGTAGTAAAAATCCTTTTGTAGGAATTGGAACTTTCTTACTTGAAATTGAATCTTCTTCTACAAAAGATTGGAACGGATAGTCCGACCGAAGGGAACGCCCAAATTAATTTTTGTTAGGCACTATAAATTATTTGAAATTTATTAATTTATATAGATCATTTACTTTTTTAATAGAATCATTATCTAAATAATATAGGAAAAATAGGTTCTTGTCTATCTCAACAAAACCAGTAATCATATAAGATTTTTCGTTTTTTGATTCAATTAATAAATCAGGTTTATAATCATTGTTAATATCTAGCTCAACCACACCTTTTAAAGCATAAAGCTTTATTCTATCATTTATAATTGAATCGATGGGATTTCCTTTTATATTATAATTTACAATGGGTTTATGTATAAAGAAATCATCTGGAAAGTACATTTCTTCATATTTAGTATTTTCAAAATTATATACATCAGGACTCCGAAAAAATGATATTTTTTTCATCATTCTTTTATTAATTTCGATAATTTCTCCTAAGTTATATATCCTTATGATTGATTTTATTTTATCATCAATTGTTTCAGGATTGTATGTGTAATTTAAATTTACTTGCCTTACTTTATTTGATTTGGAATCGAAATTTACTGTAATATTCTTTAAGTTTTTATCGTCAACAATTGAAAACAAGTGAGAATTAAAAGATTTTAACGATTTAAATTGTGCATTATTTACAGGTGGAACTTTATAATAAAGTTCATTATAAGATTCAAATTGATAATTATTAAAAGTCTTACGAACTAAATATAAAGTATAAGTTGCAGAAAGTACCAATAATATAAAGAATAGAAATATAAATATCTTTTTCATAATTAATTATTATCGAAATATCAATTGTAGTAGCTTTCATAGATGCTTTTACAAGTGTTATCCATTCATATTCATTATCCATAAATATATGAATAAAAAAGAATTACACATACAAAAAAAAGCCCAACCAAAGTTGAGCTTGTATTTATCCAAAATAAAATGAATCGCGATCATTTAGAAAATTGAAATGCTTTCGAGTTTTATCTTGTTCTTCTTTACCAATTTCGAACTGTAAAATTTCGGGATGATTGTTAATTGTTTCCAAATCTTGTCCCAATGTATCAAATAAATGTGAATCCCCTTGATACTCGAGATTATAGCCATCTACACCAATTCTATTTACTCCAGCAAGAAAAGCCATATTTTCGATTGCTCGAGCTTTTAGGAGTGAAATCCAAGCTTCACGACGTGCTTTTGGCCAACTAGCGTTACAAAGTATCAAATCGTAGGGATTTTCCTCAGTATTGCGAATCCAAACTGGAAATCGTAGATCGTAGCAAACAATAGGACGAATTTGCCATCCTTTATAATCTATCGTTACAATTTTATCTCCAGCAGAATATACGCCAGCTTCTTTTCCGTAACTGAACAAATGTTTCTTATCGTAAATGTAAATAGAGCCGCTTGGACAGATGAAATAAAATCGGTTATAGTATTTATCGTTTTCATGCGTAGAAATGCTTCCAGCAATCGCAGAATTTAATTCTTTGGCTTTGTGTTGCATCCATTCGAATGTTTCTCCAAAAGGCTTTTGACCAATTTTTTCTACATTCATAGAAAATCCCGAAGCAAACATTTCTGGTAACAATATAATATCGGTTTGATGATTGGTTAATAATTCATCTAAATAAGCGTGATTAGCTTTTGCATCTTCCCAGATTACATCGTATTGTATTAATGATATTTTAAGTTTATTTTGAATCTCCATTGTTAATAAATTTTTGATCTAATTTTGGTTTATTAGATTGATTGATGATGTAATACATAAAGATAAATATAAAAAAACCAATAAACGAACCGCCAACTGTATCAATCGCAAAATGGCGTGACAAGTAGATTCTACTAATTGCGATACTCGGAAAATGGAGCGCAAAAAATAATTGTAACCATCTGTTTTTGGTTAATAAACATAAAGTCATCGAAATTATTGCGGCTGTTAATGAATGTCCCGAAGGAAAAGTTGAAGCCATTTGTATCGCATAATCTTTGACTAGAATAATGTCTATTTTTTTCTGTGTAAAATAATATCCAGGACGTAAAACTTGTTCGAAATAGACATTCTTAAAAAAGACACTAATTGTTGTTGCAACTGCTCCAGAAGCTAATAAATAATAAAAATAACGACGAGTAGTTTTCCAAAATAGATAACCAAGAAGTATAAAAAATAAATAATAGGTTCCAAAATCGGTATAAAAAACAAAGAGTTTATCGAGATAATGATTGCTGTATTGATTGAAATGCAGATGTAATTCGTCGCGTCCATAATATTGCGTCATGGCGATTGCGGCAAAATTGTAGATAAAAAATACAAAAAAAAATGGCCAAATTCTTAGAAATAAATCTTTTTGTTGATTCATTTGAAGGTTTTTAAATAATATTTATGATGAGATTCTAAAACAAGTTTAGAATGACATTCATTCAAATTTAAGCAAAAAAAAACTTGACTAAATAGCCAAGTTTTAAAACGTTTTAATATTGTTTAAAAAAATTATTTTACTTTTTCTACGATTGCTTTGAAAGCTTCTGGATTGTTCATCGCTAAGTCAGCTAAAACTTTACGATTTAATTCAATTCCAGCTTTGTGGATAGCTCCCATAAATTTAGAGTAAGACAATCCGTGTAATCTTGCTCCAGCGTTAATTCTTTGAATCCATAACGCACGGAAATTTCTTTTCTTTTGACGTCTATCGCGGTAAGCGTATACTAAACCTTTTTCTACTGCATTTTTAGCAACAGTCCAAACGTTTTTTCTTCTTCCGTAATATCCTTTTGCAAGTTTTAAAACTCTTTTTCTTCTAGCTCTTGACGCAACTGCGTTTACTGATCTTGGCATAATTTTTAATTTTTTTGTAGTGGGCGAGATTGCTCTGCTTTAAGGCCCATCGACAGGGTTAATAATGAATTAATAAACCAAATAAGAACACGTTCTTATTTTAATCTTAATTGTTGTTTTACTGAATGAACATCAGCTTGATCAACTAAACCAGTTTGAGTTAAATTTCTCTTTTGTTTAGTCTCTTTTTTTGTTAGGATGTGGCTTTTAAAAGCGTGTTTTCTTTTAATTTTACCTGTTCCTGTTAATTTGAAACGTTTTTTCGCTCCAGATTTTGTTTTTAATTTTGGCATGATTACAAATATTTAAAATTAAAACGTTTTTTATTTTTTGTAAGATGATAAGAACCTAATTATTTCTTAGGTCCCATCATCATAATCATTCTTTTACCTTCAAGTTTTGGCATTTGTTCTACTTTTCCAACATCTTCCAATTCTTGAGCTAAACGTAACAATAAGATTTCTCCTTGATCTTTAAAGATAATAGAACGTCCTTTGAAGAAAACATATGCTTTCAATTTTGAACCTTCTTCTAAGAAAGATCTTGCGTGACGTCTTTTGAATTCGTAATCATGATCATCTGTTTGAGGACCGAAACGAATTTCTTTTACGACAACTTTCTGCTGTTTAGCTTTAAGTTCTTTTTCTTTTTTCTTTTGTTCGTATAAGAATTTTTTGTACTCTACGACACGACAAACAGGTGGAATGGCTTTTTCACTGATCATTACCAAATCTAAACCTTGTTCTTCTGCAAGTTCTAAAGCTTTAGCTATTGGATATACACCAGGTTCTATACCTTCTCCAACAACGCGTACTTCTTTCGCGTCAATCTTATCATTGATCTTGTGTTGATCTTCCTTAATTACTCTGGCTGGACCTCTGCCGCCTTTTCTTCTAATTGCGATAGTTATTCTGTTTTAAATTATTTTAATTTGATTTGTTCTTTCATGAAGTCGATAAACGCTTGAATCGTCATCTCTCCTAAATCACCTTCTCCGTGTCTTCTTACAGAAACTGTACCGTTTTCTGCTTCTTTTTCACCGATGATTAACATGAAAGGAATTTTACCGATTTCGGCATCACGGATTTTTTTACCAGTTTTCTCGTTTCTACTGTCAATCAGTCCGTTAATTTCCTCTTCGGCCAGCAAATTTAATACTTTTTCTCCATATTCCACATATTTTTCACTAATTGGTAAAATTGTGAATAAATCTGGTGTTAACCAAAGTGGTAAATTACCTGCTGTATTTTCTAACAAAATGGCAATGAAACGTTCCATAGAGCCAAATGGCGCACGGTGAATCATTACTGGTCTGTGTTTTTCGTTGTCTGCTCCAGTGTAAGTTAAATCAAAACGTTCTGGTAAGTTATAATCCACTTGGATTGTTCCTAATTGCCATTGACGTCCTAATGCATCTTTCACCATAAAGTCTAACTTAGGTCCATAGAATGCAGCTTCGCCATATTCTACAACTGTTGGTAAACCTTTTTCTGCTGATGCTGTGATAATTGCTTGTTCAGCTTTTTCCCAGTTTTCATCAGATCCGATGTATTTTTCTTTATTCTCTGGATCTCTTAATGAGATTTGAGCCGAATAATTATCAAATCCAAGATTTGTAAATACATATAAAACTAAATCAATTACTTTTTTGAATTCTTCTAATAATTGATCTGGTGTACAGAATAAGTGAGCATCATCTTGAGTAAATCCACGAACACGCGTTAAACCGTGTAATTCTCCTGATTGTTCGTAACGGTAAACTGTACCAAATTCTGCATAACGTTTTGGTAAATCGCGGTACGACCATTGAGAAGTTTTGTAAATCTCACAGTGATGTGGACAGTTCATTGGTTTTAACAAGAATTCTTCTCCTTCGTTTGGTGTTTTAATTGGCTGAAAACTATCTGCACCATATTTAGCATAGTGACCAGAAGTCACATACAATTCTTTTTGACCAATGTGCGGAGAAATCACCATTTCGTAACCCATTTTTTGTTGCTCTTTCAATAAGAAGTTTTCTAATTTTCTTCTCAAAGCAGCTCCTTTTGGTAACCAAAGTGGTAAACCTGCACCAACTTTTTCAGAGAAAGCAAATAAACCTAGTTCTTTCCCTAGTTTACGGTGATCACGTTTTTTTGCTTCTTCTAATAACTCAAGATATTCTGTTAAATCTTTTTGTTTTGGGAATGTAATACCATAAACACGAGTCAACATTTTGTTTTTCTCATCTCCACGCCAATAAGCTCCCGCAACATTCAAGATTTTTGCAGCTTTCACAATTCCAGTGTTTGGAATGTGTCCACCACGACATAAATCTGTAAAATTATCGTGTGTACAGAATGTAATATCTCCATCATTTAAATTAGAAATTAATTCTGTTTTGTATTCATTGTCTTTGTACGTCTCTAATGCTTCTGCTTTTGAAACTGAATATAATTTGAATTCAGCTTTTTTCTTTGCATTCTCTAACATTGCTTTTTCTACTTTCGCAAAATCAGCTTCTGTAAATTTATCCTCACCAAAATCAACATCGTAATAGAAACCTTTGTCAATCGCAGGTCCAATAGTTAATTTAGCATTTGGATAAAACTCTAAAATAGCTTGCGCTAATAAGTGAGCAGATGAATGCCAAAAAGCTTTTTTACCCATTTCATCATTCCAGGTTAACAATTTGATCGTTGCATCTGTGGTGATTGGGGTTGTTGTTTCAACTTGTTGATCGTTTACTATAGCCGAAATTACATTACGTGCTAAACCTTCACTAATGCTTAGCGCCACGTCCATAGGAGTTACGCCACTCTCATACTGTTTTACACTTCCATCTGGAAGAGAAATGTTTATCATCTTACTTTTAGAATTTGTACTAAGATGCAAAATTACGAATTTTCTGCAAGTTGACGAAATTTTTAAAGAATTGATTTTAGCTAAAATATTAAGTAAATAGTTGAGCTATTGTTTTGAATGAAATTATCTTGTTTTCGATAAAACTTATATTGAATTATTTTTTTATAAACTTTAAAATCTCGCTCGATTCTTTTGTTTTAATATAATAAATTCCAGCCACTAAGCCTTGACAATCAACCGTAATATTTGACTGATTATTAATACGAACCGATTTTATAATTTGTCCAACTGAATTGTAAAAAAAAAGTATATTATTTTGAGCATGTAATTGAGTTTTATCAACTCCTATTATAATTTTATCATTCGTGATATTTGCTGATTGCAACCAGATAAAAGGTTTTGATTCAATTGATGTTGTACTTAAATTCTCATGAATTTTAAATTGCATGACAATAGGTAAATGATCGCTCATGTTATACAAATTAGTTCGTAAAGTTTGTGAGTAGGTACCCGTACAATTAGGATCTTTAACGTCTTTATTCAAACAATCTCCATTATTTCCATACGCTTTATAACTATTGTTTATAAAAGAAAAACGTGAGCTGTTTTTGAAATTTTCGCTCATCATAATAAAATCAAAGCGATCGTCCAAACCGCCACTTGCCCCTGCATTAGTTCCGCTTCCAAAACCTATGTTAGAAACGCGAGTACTTTGAGTGTGTAAATAGCTAAAAGCTGGATTGTCTTGCCAACTTCCAGGTGCATTTAATGGATCAATCATCAAAATAGCATTTGCTGGATTGATAATTTCTTGATATGCTGGTTCTGATGAATTATAAAAATTAAAATCTCCAGCAAAAAGAACATATGTATTAGGTTGCGTTAATTTTTTCAAGGATTTTGTGACTTCTTGCACCATTTCCAAACGCATTTGACGATTTGCAGGTCCTGTACTCGATTTTAGATGCGCAACAAAAACTTCTAAATGAATAGGATCGTTTGAAGTAATATTTAATTGAAAAGAATAATGATTGATGTCGCGATAAACTGTTGGGATTTTTTGTTGATTAACTAACGCCAATTTACGTGTATTATAAAAAACCATTGTTTGTAACGGATCATCTAATTTCGTTGTATCAGCTACAAAAAGTGCGCGAGCAAATTTATCAGGTTGATTTTGCAAAGATGTATTTAAGATTAAATCAGCGCCATTTTCTGTTACTAATTCACAAATCATAAATAAATCTGGTTTGTATTCGTCTAAAATATCTCTTAAGATCAATTGACGATTTTGAGGAAGTGAATTCGGAAATTTGAACACATTATAAAACATTGTATTTAATGTTTCTTGTGAAAAAATAGAAACCGAAAGGATTAAAAATAAAAGGAGTAAATTTTTTTTCATATCAATTGATTTTAGTTTTACACTTCAATTTTTTTTAAATCTAAGAAATTAATTTAGAATATCTTAAAGTTAATTATTATCAATTAAATAAAAAATTTTATTTCTGAAAACTGACGAATTTAAGAAGAATTATTTTAGTTAAATTATTGTGAGTTTTTAGATGGATTCAATAAATTATTTACTTGTATTGTTGATACAAAAAAAATCCAGTTCTTTTTAGAACTGGATTTTTGAAATATTTTATGAACGTGCTCGTCTGAAATATAAAAACAAAGTTAGTAATCCGAAGACGATGTTTGGTATCCATGAGGCGACAAGTGGAGACACATATCCTTTTTCGGAAAACGTAGATGTTGTTTGCGAAAAGAAAATGTACACAAATGCTAATGAAATACCAACAGCAAGGTTGATTCCGATTCCTCCACGACGTTTTTTAGATGAAAGCGATAGAGCCAAAAGTGTCAAAATAATAGTTGAAAATGGACCGCTCAAACGATTATTTAATTCATTTTCGTATGTATTTACATTGGCAGAACCTTTTGCTTTTTGTTTCTGAATAAATTCATTCAATTCGAAGGTATTCATTGTTTCAGCAACATATTCTTCTGGTAAAATTTCGTCTGGCGAAGCGGGCAATTTTATATTTGTATTGGGTTCGTACGTTAATTTTTCAGTATGATCTTTGTTTATTTCTCTTGTATAAACACTTATCAATGCATATGTAGAATCTTTGTCGTTCCAATTAAAACTTGAGGCAATGATTTGTTTTTTTAATTCAGTTGAATCAAATTTTTGGTAGACAAAAGAGCTTCCCAATTTTTCGGTTCTATCATAACTATCCACAAAAACATATTCTTTTGGGGAAATTTGCGAACCAATACGTTGTCTTTTGTAATATTCTTCCTTTTTTGAATTGCTGAGCATATGAACATACTCATATTTATTTTTTTTGATATTAGCCCATGGCAAAACAATGTTTCCAACAACTAAGGCTGAAACAGCTAAAAATATAGCCACCCAAACATATGGAAGGGTAAATCGATAAAAACTAATTCCACCCGAAAGTACACCTACAATTTCGGTTTGCATCGTTAAACGCGATGTAAAATAGATCACGGAGATGAAAACAGCAATCGGTAAAAAGGTGTTGATAATCCAAATTGACCAATAAGGGTAAAATTCGGTTAATGCAGAATATGCAGTAGAACCACTATCATTAATACGTCCTAATTTTTGACTAAGATCGACAATTACGGCGATAGTAGATAAAATCAAAACCATAAAGATGAAGGTTCCGATAAAGTTTCGGATGATGTATTTATCAATTATTTTCAAACTACAGACGTTGTTTTAATTGTGGAACAATTTGTTCTTTCCATTGAGCGAAATCTCCTGCTAAGATATGTTCTCTTGCCACTCTTACCAAATCTAAATAAAAGGCAAGGTTATGAACTGATGCAATTTGTTTTCCTAAAGCTTCGTTGGCATTGAACAAATGACGAACATAGGCTTTTGTGTAATAACTATCCACATAGCTTGTCCCGTTTTCGTCTAATGGTTCGAAACAATCTTTCCATTTTGCATTTTTCATATTCATAACACCATTCCACGTGAACAACATGGCGTTACGCGCGTTACGCGTTGGCATAACACAGTCGAACATATCAACTCCTAAAGCAATACATTCGATGATATTCCAAGGTGTTCCAACTCCCATTAAATAGCGAGGTTTGTCTTGTGGAAGAATTTCTGTTACGATATCCGTCATTTCGTACATCACAGGTTCTGGTTCACCAACAGATAATCCACCAATTGCATTTCCTTCTGCACCGAAATCTGCAATATATTTTGCTGATTCTTGACGTAAATCTTTAAAATCGTTTCCTTGTACAATTGGGAACAGCGTTTGTTTGTGATCGTAATATTCAGGATTATTGTTTAACCAAGTTCTACAACGCTCCAACCAACGATGTGTAACATGCATGGCACGTTTCGCATCATGATATTTTGCAGGAATTCCTGTTAATTCATCAAAAGCCATAAAAATATCTGCTCCGATGTAACGTTGGATTTCCATTGATTTCTCTGGTGTAAACATATGGTAAGAACCATCGATATGCGATTTAAAACGCACACCTTCTTCAGATT
Source organism: Empedobacter sp. UBA3239 (assembly GCF_002362875.1). Lineage (NCBI taxonomy): Bacteria > Pseudomonadati > Bacteroidota > Flavobacteriia > Flavobacteriales > Weeksellaceae > Empedobacter > Empedobacter sp. UBA3239. The sequence goes on from NZ_DEVJ01000063.1 coordinate 9,470, forward strand.
TTTTGCGACTTGTCGACAAAGAATACACTTGGAATCCTCCAGAATCTGTTAAGATTGGTTTTTGCCAATTCATAAATTTATGTAATCCTCCCGCTCTGTGCAAAATATCAGTTCCTGGACGCAAATACAAATGATAAGTATTTCCAAGAATGATTTGGGCCTTAATATCTTCTTCTAACTCACGTTGGTGAACAGATTTTACTGTACCAACTGTACCAACAGGCATAAAAATAGGTGTTTGAATTTTACCGTGATCGGTTTCTACAACACCGGCTCTTGCCTTTGAAAATTCGTCTTTTTTATCGATTGAAAATTTCATAGTGTGCAAAGATATTAATTGTTTAGCTTGTTGCGAGTTGGTTTCGAAAAAAATAACAAAAAAATAAGGATAAAGTAGCCTTTACCCTTATTTGGAAATTTTATGAAATGATTATTTTGTGAAACGTAATGACATTTTGCGATCAGAAGCTCTTTCTGAGTCAGAAGCTGTTTCAGCTACTTTTGCAAATTCTTCTCCGTAACCTTCGGCAGCAATAACTTGCGCACCAACACCACGTTTTGTTAATTCAGCTTTTAAGTAATCTGCTCTTTTTTGAGAGATTACTTTGTTTTTCGCATCATCACCAACTTTATCTGTGTATGCTCCAAGTTTAATTTTTGCAGTTGGGTATTTTTTCAAAATTGCAGCAACATTATCTAATTGAACGTCAGAACCTGGCTCTAATTGATCTGTTTTACCAAAAACGAAGTTGACATTATCAAAGTTGAACCATTTTTCTTTCAATTGATCTTCTGTCATTGTTGCAAAATCTGGCGCTTTGATAAATTTGATAATTTGATCTTCTAATCCATTTGCGTATCCTTTCAAAGCAACACCATCTAAATCAATATCAGATAATTCTTTTGGCGCAGCGTTTAGAGAATCAGTATTCAATGAATCAACTACAATTTCAGTTTCTTCTGTAACAACTGTTTTTTCTTCGTCTTTATTACATTTTTTTAATAAGAAAAAGGCTGCTAAAGCAAGTAGGATCAATGGAATTAACCATTTCCAAAAACCTCCGCCACCATTGTTGTTATGAGTTTCTGCGTAAGCATCAACTGGCGCTACATAAGGTTTTTCTTCCGGTTCTACATCAACTACTTTTCTTGTTTCTGTAATAGTTTCAGTTACATGATCTTTTGCAACATCTATTGTTTCAGTGATTTTAGGCGCATCATTAAACATTGTTCCTACACCTAAAGCTCCAAGTCCTAAACCAGTTGGAATTAATCCTAAAATTTTATCTTTAATTCCTCCTAAAGATGAAAAGAAATCAGCTTCTGTTACATTGTTAAATTCGGCTTCTTTTCCAATGGATCCAAAGGTTGTTAAAGCTGTTAAGTCTAATAATTTTGAAGATGAACCTGTCGAAATCCCTGCATATTCAGCAATTTTAGAAACGATTGGTTGCGCATTCGAACCAAAAATAACATTGATTAATTCTTTGATCGTGTCTGGTGTTTCTTGTTCTGTAGAGATATTTGCTAATCCACGAGAAGCACCAAAAGATTTGATGGTATGAAATAAACCAGTTGTTGAATTCTTTTTTTCTAAAACACCTCCTAAAAGAATAGGAATAAATGCATTGATTGCTTTAGAAATTCCCGATTCACTTTCACCTAATTCTGATGAAGTTTTCGAGATCAAATCTGGGGTAATATACCCTTTTACTAATTCAATAATGTTCATAGATTTTAATTTTTAATTATAGTCCTTTTTTAGTTGTAATTTATTATTAACGAATATTGTACCAATATTCATGTTTATTAAAAATAGTTAAAAAAAATGATAATTTTTCTATTTTTTTGAAAAGATGTTAGATTGGAACTAATTTTATCAACTGAATTACTAATAAAAAGAATAATTATGCAAGAGCAAGACAAAGTAGATAGTTTGCAAGATGTAATAACAACACCATTTAAGGATTTAGAAAACTTTACACAATGGTTATTAACGAAAGGTTCTGAAGTTGGATGGAGCTTAGTTTCTGCTTTATTAACCTTAATAATTGGTTTTTGGGTAACAGGTAAACTTGTCAAGTTAATCGAAAAAAGAATGGTTGCACGAAATGTCGATTTATCAATTCGCACGTTTTTAATTCCAATTCTTAATATATTATTCAAAGCTATTGTATTAACTTTTGTTGTAGGGCGATTAGGTTTTAATGCTTCTGGTTTTGTTGCAGCTTTAGGAGGTGTTGGTTTAGCAGTTGGTTTAGCTTTACAAGGATCTTTGTCAAATTTTGCAGCAGGAATTTTAATTATTCTTTTCAAACCTTTTAAAGTTGGGGATTATATCGTATCGCAAGGAAATGAAGGAAGTGTAGAGTCGATAAATTTACTAAATACAGTAATTGCAACTGCAAAAGGACAGATCATAACTTTGCCAAACGGAAATTTATTTAACAATCCAATTACCAATTATTCTGTAAAAGAATATCGTCGATTAGATGTAAATGTTGGTATTTCTTATGATGATGATTTTGACAAAGCGCGCGAAGTTTTGTTGAATGTTTTAGAGAAAAATGAATTGGTTGATGATACACAATCTAAAACGGTTGAGATTCTAGAATTTGCTGCAAGTTCTGTGAATTTGGCTGTGCGTTGTTATGTGAAAAATAGTGATTATTGGACGGCTTATTGGCAATTGTATCGCGCGGTGAAATATGCGTTAGACGACAATAATATCTCGATGCCTTATCCACATACAGAAATGATTATTAAAAACGAATCGAACTCGTCAACAATTCCTTTCGAGAACAAAGATTAATGAAGTATTTACTTACCATATTATCAATTTTTTCGTCTGTGCATCTTTTTGCGCAGACCGAATTAATTGAGAAACATCTCAATTCAGATTTCTATTCCACTCAATTCACGGGATTTTATTTGTATGATCCAATTACGAAAGAAGAAATTTATAATTATAACGGAAACAAATTTTTTATTCCAGCTTCTAACACCAAAATTTTTACGTTGTATACAGCGATGAAAATGTTAAATGATTCGATTCCTGCATTCAAATATCAGTTGATTGGCGACGAATTGCATATCGAAGGAACTGGAGATCCAACTTTTTTGCATCCAAAATATGAAAATACACGAGCGTTAGATTTCTTGAAAAGTAATGGTTCTAAAATTGTTTTTCATTGGAATAATTTCGACGAAGAATCTTTTTTACCAGGTTGGACTTGGGACGATTTTAGAAAAGATTATGCGCCAGAAAGAAGTCAGTTTCCGATTCATGAAAATTTAGTTTCAATTTCGAAAAATGGAAGTTCAATCAAAACATTTCCAACATATTTTGAAGAATTAACAGAAATTAGAGAAATGCCAGAGCCGAGGAATTTCTATGACAATAAATTTTATATCAGCAATAAAAAACGAACAGAAAAAGTTCCTTTTATTGTGAATGAAACGGTAATAGAAAAATCGTTGTCGCAAATTTTGGGTAAACCTGTTGATATGGTCAAAACGCCAATGGTCAATAATCCGAAAGTGTTTTATAGTCAGAAATCAGATGATGTTTACCGCGAAATGATGGAAAATAGCGATAATTTTTTGGCAGAACATTTATTGATTTTAGCTTCGAGTACTTTACCAGGAAAACTGAGCGCTTCTGAAACGATTACCTTTTCGAAAAGATATTTATTGAATGATTTGAAACAACAACCAGAATGGTTTGATGGTTCGGGATTATCGCGTTACAATTTGTTTACACCGCAAATTTTTGCTCAAGTTTTGGGGAAAATGTACAACGAATTTCCCGAGCAACGTTTGTTTTCTATTTTCCCAATAGGTGGTAAAACTGGAACAATCAAAAATAGATACAAAGATTCAGTGCAACCTTATATTTACGCCAAAACAGGAACGTTGAACAATAATGTAACGTTGAGTGGTTATTTGAAAACGAAATCTGGAAGAACGTTAATTTTTAGTTTGATGAATAATAATTCAATCAAAGATTTATCTTGGATTCGAAATGAGAATGAAAAGTTATTGCGAATTATTAGAGATAATTATTAAGCATATTTGAAATAAAAAAGCCTTCCAAAATCGGAAGGCTTTTGCTTTATTAGAAAGACATCTTTACGGTGTCGTTATTTCCTGTTAATACTTTTGTGTCTTTTTTATTTTTGACATCAAAAGTTACAATGTTTTGCTGATCATTAAAAATATCTGTCAACAAAGCCACTTTTAGTTCTATCGAGCTGATATTAGAAATTTTATCAAACTTAAAAAAAACTCGTGTCGATTTATCATTTACCTGATAACCATAATAAGAAGTTCCCAAAGCTTTACCATTTACTTTTACATCAACTTTACTATTTACATACGCTTTCAACTTGTTTTCGAAGTTAGATTTGTTTGAAACATCAGCACCAACGGCTTTTTCCAACTGATTGGTAAATGTACGTGCAGTGATATTTAAAGTTCCAGTTTCTTGTTCGTAATCAACCTTGATATTTGCTGTATGAAAATCTTGGGCACTTAGGTTAAAAGCTACTAAAACCAAAAGCAAAGAGAATAGATATTTTATATATTTCATTTTATTTCTTAGTTTGTACAAGTCTATTTCAAATCGAGTGCCAAAGATTCTTAAAATTTAAAAGAAAGCTTTAGCGACTTGTTAATAACGAAATTAGAATAAAAAAATTATAAATCACATAAAAATATAAAAAGAGTATTAATAACTTAATACTCTTTTCTATGAATTTATTCTAAATTTTTAAGCAAACCAAACATGGTAAGGAATTCTACTTAAAATACAAACTAAACCAATAATTGCAAAGACTGCAACGCTCATTGGTACAGTTGTAGATCGTTTTAATTTTGCATTCGCAATTGTCATAAAAACAACACCTGCAATCATCATCATAGGGTGTTCAACAAAAGTTAATCTCAAGCCAGAATCTTTCATTATTCCTGATGGTTCCAAAGCAGAAAACATCATAATATAGTAGACTAATCCAAGTAATAATTGAACGTGAAAAGTAATGGTTGTAAATAACCCGATTTTTTTAATTGTTGCGTTTGTATCTTTTTTAGAAATCGCATAAATTAATGTTGAAATCACAAAGATAACGCCCATCAAAATCACAAGATAAGCCCAGCCACTATGAAATTGTTTGATAAAATCCATTTTTCTAATTTTAGTTTTTCAATACAAAAATAATAAACCTTTTTACATAAATACTATTTGATGATATTTATGTGTTTTCAGAACAGTTTTTTAGATTAATCAAAATCTCGTAATTTCGCGCAAAATATATCCGAAATGGGAAAAGATAAAATCAGAAGATTTAACGAAAATAAAACTTTTCAGAATGTTGTGCAACCGACACGAGAAGAGGCGATTAACGAGTTTGCATTAAAAGGAAATTGGAACAAAGAATTTTTCAAGAACGATAATCCAATTGTGTTAGAACTTGGATGCGGAAAAGGAGAATATACAGTTGCAATGGCACGTCGTGACAAGGATCGTAATTTTATCGGAGTAGATATTAAAGGATCAAGATTTTGGCGTGGTGCTAAGACTTGTTTGGATGAAGGAATTGAAAATGCTGGATTTCTTCGAACTCAAATCGAAATTATCGATCATCTTTTTGCTGAAAATGAAGTGAGTGAAATTTGGATTACTTTCCCAGATCCACAAATCAAATACAGAAGAACAAAACATCGTTTAACCGATCCTGAATTTTTGAGACGTTACAATACCATCTTAAAACCTGAAGGAACAGTTAATTTAAAAACGGACTCTGAATTTTTACACGGATATACACATGGTGTTATTCACATCGAAGGACACGAAGTGATTCGTTCTACACACGATGTTTATCACCCAGATCATTCAGATATTCCAGCAATTGTAACAGCTGTACAAACATATTATGAATCGAAATTTTTGGAAGAAGGTAAAAAGATTACCTATATAAAGTTTCAATTAAAATATTAATAAAAAATCCATCGAAAGATGGATTTTTTTATTTGAAATAAATTTGATAAAAGTTTATTAATCATATATTTGTTTTACATTAATATGATTTTTTATGAAAACTAAACTTTTACTACTTACCACATTTTTATTGAATGGGCTTTATTCTTTTGCGCAATCCAGAGAAAATTTCATTTTTGCGACAATGGAGACTGAGAATGCCGCTTTTTTACAAAAAAATCATACGGATTCTATTGAAATAATTTCTTCAAAAAATAATTTTTCTGCTATTTATTTTCATCCAGAAATTGCTGAAAGTTTACATGGAAAATTTGCCCATGGACATGGTTATATTTTTAGAAATTCGAAAGAAGATGCACTACAATCACTTCAAGAAAAGCCATCTCAGAAAAAAGCACCTTTCAATTATACCATTTCAGAACAAGCTTTTATAACTACGGCATTGAATGATGTTGATGTCAAAGAAATTGAGAAAACAATTTTGATGTTAGAAGATTTCAAAACGCGTTATCATAAACGACAAGAAGCAAATAATGCGGTTCTTAAATTGAAAGAAGTTTGGGTGAAAATGATTGCTGATGCAGGACGAACTGACGTATTTGTAAGAATCGTTGATCATGTGAATACGCCAATGAAGTCGTTGATTTTGACTTTTAATGGAATTGAAAAGAAAGATGAATTTGTGATTATTGGAGGTCATGCCGATTCGACTGTTGGTTGGAATGCAAATCAAACTTTTGCACCAGGAGCAGATGATAATGCATCTGGAATTGCAACAATTACAGAAGTTTTGCGTGTGTTGTTAAAAAATAATTTCAAACCGCAACGAACTACCGAAATTATGGCTTATGCAGCAGAAGAAATAGGTTTGGTAGGGTCGAAAGAAATTGCGCAGAAATACGCTTCGGAGAATAAAAATGTAATAGGTTATGTACAATTTGATATGACGAATTACAAAGGTTCTGCAAAGGATGTTATTTTGATGACGGATGCTTATTGTGATGCAAATCTCAATTCGTTTTTGATGAAATTGATGTACGAATATAACACAACTGGTTTGCATCAATTTACATATGATACGTCAAAATGTGGTTATGGATGTTCTGATCATTTTAGTTGGTACGAAAATGGTTTTGCAGCAACTTTACCTTTTGAAGCTAAAATGGGAGAAGATAATCCTTATATACATTCTGTAAACGATACCTATGCTTCAATGGGAAGTACGTCTACACACGCAGCAAAATTTACGAAATTAGGAATTGAATATGTGGTTGAAGCGGCTAAGACCTCAACTTTAGGAACAAATGATGTCGATAAAAATTCGTCTAAAATTTTTGTTTCAAATAAAATATTGAGTTATCAACTAAATTTTAATGCATCAATTTCGATAAAAATTATAGATGCAACTGGACGAACTGTTAAAATGTTTAATTCTGATCAATCAAACGGAAGTGTAAATTTGTCTAATTTATCAACAGGGTTTTATATAGCTACAATTAATGACAATCAAGGAAATTCTATTTCTCATAAATTTGTATTGAAGTAAAATTCAAACGAAATAAAAAACAAAAAGCAAGCTTAATTTAGCTTGCTTTATATTTTTAAAATTTATCTAAATCTTAGTTATTCAAACTTTGTAAGTAAGAAACCCAACCTAAAGTTTGGTATTCTTTAGCTGCAGTTTTTACATCAGCAGCTTTGTAAATTCCACGACCAACAATCATAAAGTCTGTGTGGTAATTTTTGAAAACCAATTCAGGCGTATTGTACTGTTGTCCTTTATTATCTCCAGTCGAAGAAATACTAACACCAGGTGTAAACAACAACAAGTTATCAGGAACTTGGCGTTGCGCAACAGCTCCCAAAACATTTCCAGATTGTTCCGAAACATTAATTGCTTTTGTAAAGTAATAATCGTCTGTCAATGTTCCTTTCGAAGACATTTCTACAATTGTGATTACGCCTGTATTTTCGAAAACTTTTAATGATTCTAAACCTCCAATTGGATGAACAGTTACTAAATCTGCCCAATCAGAAATTTTATAAATCGATTTCTTGAATTGTAATTCTTGTGTATTTCCGATATCACCAAATTTACGGTCTTCGAATAATAAGAATTCTTTTTCGCGTGCGATTTTTTTCAATTCAACAATTAAATTGTCCGAAAAATCTTGAATAATATCTGAATGTAATTTTAAAGCAACAACATGATCACCAACTTTACCAGCGAAATCAATAATTTCTTCAGAAGTAATTAAATCAGCAGAAGCAATCAAGTTAGATTGTTTTTTAAGTGCTAATTCAACTAAACGTTTTCCAACTGGATGTACAATTTTTTTGTTTTCCAATGCAATACGTTGTTTTGCAGGAGCCGCTTCTGGAGGTAAAGCTAAAAAGTCTTTGATTTTTTTCGCTTCATCATCACTCAAACGGTGATATTTATGTAAAATATCGATTACTTCGTGAATTGTAAATAACGTTTTCACGTTGTACCCTTGTTCTTTTAATTTGTCTGAACCACCTTGTGCACGGTCTAAAACAACAACCAAATCTTTTACACGTAAACCTTCGCGTTCAACTTGATCAATTGTTTCTAATAAAGATTGTCCAGATGTAATCACATCTTCGACCAAAAGACAAGATTGTCCTTCGGAAAAAACACCTTCTACCATACGTTTAGTTCCATATCCTTTATTCTCTTTACGTTTGATAATCAAAGGAATATTCGATGTTAAACTCATTGTAGTCGCCATTGGTAATGCTGCGTAAGGCACACCACAAATCAAATCGTAGTCAACATCTTCTACTAAATCTAATAAGTTGTTTGCTAAAGTTTTTAATAATTGTGGACTCGAAGCCAAAGGTCTTAAATCGACATAGAAAGGAGATTCTATACCACTTTTTAAAGTAAAATTTCCAAATTTTATAATTCCCAGCTCGTAAGCTTTCAATAAAAAATCTTCTCTTGGTTGCATCTGTGTAATGTTTGAGCAAAGTTAATAGGTTTTTGAGTCATTTATGGCATTTTCACGAAAATTAATTTTAAGATGAATAAAAATTGAATATTTATACTGATTTGATTTATAATTTGTTCGAAAAATGAAATATTATGTATTTAAAATAAATGAAAATTTTTAATTAATGTTATTTTTTATTGAATCAATAGTACATCTTATGTTTTCTAAATCTTCTTCGCTATTAAATGTAAAATTATCACCAAAAGGATCAATAGCTCTTGATATAAAAAAGAACTTTTTGTTATTTATTTTGATATAATTTAAATATGGAAGTACAAATTGATTAATTTCTTGAACTTCATTAAGATTAAATGTTTTTTTTGAAAATACCTTTTTAATTGTAAGTTGGTTAATGTTATTATCTAACACTATTTCATTAATCTGATAATTAATCCGAATAAAAACACATAAAATTAGTATAAATGAAATACAAAAAATCAAGACATCATATTTATTTTTTGCAATTATTTCGTCTAAATAAGTGAAAATAATTACTGAAGTAAATAGAATTAATATGTTTAAAACAATTATAATAAGCACATTATAAAAACTATTATATTTTCTACTAATATATTCTTTCATTTATAAGAATTAAATATTTACGTAAAAATATAATTTTTATGTAATTCAGAAAAGAAGTTTTCGTTCTACATTTTATAATAAAACTTCATAAAATAACTTTACTTTTGAAATCTATACAAACACAAATGAAAAAATATATATTCGCTAGCATCGCTTTTGTAAGTATGTTGGTTTCGGCACAAGAAACACCTTTCAAATTTAAGGAATTAGTTAATAATTCTGCACTTCCTATTATTTCGCAAGGAAAAACGGGAACTTGTTGGTCATTTTCGACAACTTCTTTTTTAGAATCGGAAGTGAAGCGTTTGACAGGAAAAGATGTCGATTTATCGGAAATGTATAATGTGCGTTTTACTTATCCTGTAAAAGCGTATAATTATGTATATCGCCAAGGAAAAGCACAGTTTAGTCAAGGAGGTTTGTCGCATGATGTTTTAAATTCGGTTCGTAAAAATGGATTAGTTCCAAACGAAGTTTATGCAGGTTTTGCGAATGGAACAGATGTGAAGCATAACCACGAAATGTTGGTAAAAGATTTGAAAGTTGGATTAGATTCGATTGTAAAAAATCCTAAAAAATATTTAACAGCAGATTGGAAATCAAAATTTGATCAAAAATTGAATGATAAATTAGGTGTTCCTCCAACAAAATTTAAGTTCGAAGGAAAAGAATATACACCACAAGAATTTGCAAAAGCCTTGAAAATAAATCCTGATGATTATGTAACCTTGACATCTTTTCAGCAAGCGCCATATTATTCACAATTTATTTTGCAAGTGCCAGATAATTTCTCAAATGGTTCATATTATAATTTACCGTTAGATGAATATATGAAGGTCTTGGACGAAGCATTATATAAAGGATATACAGCAGCTTTTGATACAGATGTTTCTGAAAAAACATTTTCTAAAAAGTATGGAATGGCAATTTGGCCTTCAGAAGGTTTAGAATCAGATTATTTTGTTCAGATTTTACCTGAAAAATGGGTTTCTGCTGATGAGCGTCAAGCTGCTTTTGAAGATTATTCGACAGAAGACGACCATTTAATGCATATTACAGGAATTTTGAAAGATCAATTGGGAAATCAATATTATGATGTAAAAAATTCTTGGGGAACAACAGATTTAGGAAATAATGGACACATTTATATGTCGAAACCATATTTCAGAATGAAATCAATTGCTTTTACAGTGCACAAAGATGCGTTGTCAAAAGAAGTGAAAAAGCAATTAGGTGTTAAATAAAATCACTCACAAATGAATACATTAGAACAAGCGATAGAAAAGTTAGATTATAAAGGTTATTTGGATGTTGAAATTCCAAAAGGAACTGATTTGATTGCGGAAATCAATAAATTACGCAAAGAGAAAAATGCGGTGATTTTGGCGCATTATTATCAGTCAGGAGAAATTCAGGATTTAGCAGATTATTTAGGTGATTCGTTACAATTGGCACGTGCTGCTGCAAAAACTGAAGCTGATATGATTGTTTTTTGTGGTGTTCATTTTATGGCAGAAGCTGCAAAGATTTTGAACCCTTCTAAAAAAGTTGTTTTACCCGATACAAAAGCGGGTTGTTCTTTAGCAGATTCTTGTTCGGCAGAAGGTTTACGTGGTTTGCGTGAGCAACATCCAAATGCGATTGTAGTGAGTTATATCAATTGTGATGCGGGTGTTAAAGCGGAATCAGATATTATTGTTACTTCTTCTAATGCGGAAGCGATTATTAATTCGTTGCCAGAAGAGCAAGAAATTATTTTTGCTCCAGATCGTAATTTAGGTCGATACTTAAATCAAGTTTGTAATCGCAAAATGATTTTGTGGGACGGTGCTTGTATCGTACATGAGGCGTTTTCTTTGGAAAGAATTGCACAACAAATGGCTGATCATCCAAATGCTAAATTAATTGCGCATCCAGAAGCGCAAGAAGATTTATTGAAATTCGCACATTTCATTGGCTCAACGTCTCGTTTGTTAGATTATGTGGTAGAAAATGATGCGCAAGAATTTATTGTGGCAACGGAAGAAGGAATTTTACACGAAATGCAAAAACTTGCTCCGAATAAAACATTAATTCCAGCTTTGGTTCAAGATGAATCGTGTAATTGTTCTGAATGTTTTTATATGAAATTATCAACATTAGAAAAATTATATCTGTGCATGAAATATGAATTGCCAGAAATTCAAATAGAAGAAGAATTACGAGTTAAAGCGTTAGCTGCAATTAATAGAATGTTAGATTTATCAGAAAAAATCAAATAATGGCTATTCAAGATGTATTAGTCATTGGTTCTGGAATTGCTGGACTTTCGTATGCGTTGAAAATCGCGATTCGAAATCCTGATGCGAAAATTACCATTGTAACCAAAGCAAATAAAGACGAAACCAATACGAAATATGCGCAAGGCGGAGTAGCTGTTGTGAGCGATTTCGAGAAAGATAGTTTCGAGAAACATATCGAAGATACGCTTCGTGCAGGAGATGGTTTGTGTAAGTTGGAAGCGGCTGAGGTTGTCGTAAAAGAAGCACCAGAACGTATCAATGAAATTATAGATTGGGGCGTTCGTTTTGATAAAAATAACGAAGGAATTTATGACCTTGGTCGTGAAGGTGGACATACCGAAAACAGAATTGTTCATCATAAAGATGTGACAGGTTGGGAGATTGAGCGCGCGATGTTAGAAGCAATCAAAGAATATCCAAATATTCAAGTTTTTACGCATCATTTTGTAGTAGATTTGATTACAGAACATCATTTGAATCGTGATATAGCAGAGAAAACAACATGTTTTGGTGCATATATTTTAGATTTGAATACAGATAAAGTTGAACAACATTTAGCCAAAGTAACTTTGTTAGCAACAGGCGGAGTTGGTCATGTTTATAAAAATACGACGAATCCAATCATTGCAACTGGCGATGGAATTGGGTTGGCTCGACGTGCGAAAGCAACCGTTTCGGGAATGCAATTTATTCAGTTTCATCCAACGGCTTTTTACAGCGAATTTGATGGACAGTTATTTCTGATTTCGGAAGCTGTTCGTGGTTTTGGTGCGAAATTGCGTACGAAAGATGGCCAGTTGTTTATGCACAAATATGATGAACGTGAAGAATTGGCTTCTCGTGATATTGTGGCGCGTGCGATTGATAATGAAATGAAATTGCGCGGAGATGATTATGTTTATATTGATTGTCGACACTTAGAGAAAGAAAAATTCTTGGAACATTTCCCTAATATTTACGAAAAATGTAAATCCGAAGGCTACGATATGTTTACCGAATTGGTTCCGGTTGTTCCTGCTTCGCATTATTTGTGTGGTGGAATTGACGTCGATTTAGAAGGAAAAACATCTATCGAGAATTTGTTTGCGGTTGGCGAATGTTCTAATACGGGTTTACATGGTGCAAATCGTTTGGCTTCGAATTCGTTGTTAGAAGCGATGGTTTTTGGTCATCGTGCAGCGTTAAAAACGGTCGATTTATTAAATGATAATCAATTTTCGATTTATAATTTTGAGTTTCCAGAATGGAACGAAGAAGGCATGAAAGTGCAAGAAGAATTAGTATTGATTTCTTATTTACGCAAACAATTACAAGCGATGATGAGCGAATTGGTCGGAATTGTACGAAGCGATAATCGTTTGCAAATTGCACAAAATCGTATCAATGAAATCGAGAAAATGGTCAAAGAAATTTATTATTTTACGATTGTTTCACCTAAAATTTTAGAACTTCGAAATTTGGTTGATGTCGCACATTTAATCATTGAGCAAAGTATCAATCAAAAAGAAAATCGAGGAACTTTTTATAACAAAGATTTTAATTAATGAAGAAATTATTTCTGTTCGTTACATGTTTTGCAATGAGTTTTTCTTTTGCTCAAAATTCGAAAGAAAAACAAAACGTAAGTTTGACTTTTGGTAAAGAAGCCAAGAAAGCGGTTGTGTATTTTGGTTGTGAAAATTTAAAAGAAAATAGCGAGCTACAAGCATGTATGAACAAAAATTTGAATCAAGATATTCAAACTCAAATTTCATTCTTTTCTAATATTGCTGATTATCTTCATATCGAAACTGCTCAATCTAAATTAGGTTTTAAAATTAATGAAGATGGTAATTTTGGAGATGTCTCGACTGATGGTTCGAATCCAATTTTTAATAGTGTAGCATTGTCTAGTTTAGTTTTGTTGAATAATAAAATGGAGCGAGCTAATCTAAAAATAACTCCTGCAAAAGGAGTTGATGGAAAAGCAGTTGCAATGAAATATACAATGCCTTTACGTTACGAATCGGCAGAAAAAAATAATGATTTTGAGAAGTTCCCTTCGGAAAATCGTGTATTGTTTACTTTAAAAACTGATGAAGAAACGATTGAAGTAAGAATTGATAAAGAATTTAATTTAACAACTTTTGGTAATAACGGAAGTCGGGAATATTATTTAGGAAAGTTTTCTAATCTTTTCGAAATGGCTTCTATCGATCCTTATGCAACCGCTTTTGATGCGGCTTTCAAATCTGGAGCAATAGATATTACAAAAGGTAAAATTGATGACAAAGAATATAAACTTCAGATCAAAAATTTCTTCGAAAATGATCCTTCAGTACAAGTGTTGATTACTGTTGTGCGCGAAGAAAATGGTACTTGGGCCGAGTATTACGAATACAAAACCAAGAAAGAATTTAATCAATCAAAATTTGCATCCTTAACATATAGATAATGAATTTTCCTCCATATATCACACAAGAAAAATTACAACTTTTTATTCGTCAAGCTTTTTTAGAAGACGTTGGCGATGGCGACCATTCAACGTTAGCGTCGGTTCCGTATGATGCAATTCAAGAAGCGGAACTGAAAGTGAAAGATAACGGAATAATTGCTGGAATTGAATTAGCGAAAATTATTTTTGATACGTTTGATCCATCTTTAAAAATAGAACAATATATAAATGATGGCGATAAAGTACAATTTGGAGATGTTGCTTTCAAAGTAAAAGGATCTTCACAATCAATTTTAACTTGCGAACGATTAGCGTTGAATTGTATGCAGAGAATGTCTGGAATTGCAACTTATGCGCACGAAATGATGGAATTGGTAAGCGGTACAAATGCCAAAATTTTGGATACACGAAAAACAACACCTAATTTCCGAATGATCGAAAAATGGGCAGTTAAAATTGGAGGAGCAGAGAATCATCGTTTTGGTTTATACGATATGGTGATGTTAAAAGATAATCATGTCGATTTTTGTGGAAATATTACAAAAGCGGTTGCGCAAACCAAAGATTATTTGTCAAAACATCATTTACATTTAAAAATAGAAGTGGAAACGCGTAATATGGATGAGGTAAAAGAAGCTTTGGATGCAAATGTAGATTTTATTATGTTGGATAATTTTGATCTTGAAACGATGAAAGAAGCGGTTCAATATATAAATGGGCGAATAAAAACGGAAGCTTCGGGCGGAATTACAAAAGAATCTGTTCGAGCAATTGCCGAAACGGGTGTTGATTTTATTTCTTCTGGTGCGATTATTCATTCCGCTTCCAACTTTGACTTAAGTTTAAAAGCAGTGAAAGCTTAGTTTTTTAACATTTTAATTTTTTTATTGTTGTAAGAATACTAAATAATAGATTTTAACGTTAGCTATATTGTATTTGAATAATTTGTTTTAAAATATATTAGTATCAGCTTATAAATAAAAAAGTTATTGGATAATATTTTATTAATACTGATTCTAAATAGTGAAATTTTAATTACTTTTCTCTTTTTAAAATGAAAAATAACAATCTAAAACAAGAAAAAAATGTTAATTTTTAATGTTTTTATTATGTTAAATTTTGATTAAATGTTTAAAAATATTTAAAAATCTTCAATTTTTTTTCATGTAATTTAGTTTATTGTTTGTTTTTAAGGGGGGATTTTATTGATATGATAATTAATATTTAAGTTATTCAAGAAAAGTTTAAAAATTTACCATAATTTAACAATAATCTCATTTAAAGTGTAGAACTTTGCGAAAGTAAACTTTTAAACTATTTCAAAAGATGAGGTTAAACTCAACTAAGCTTTTACTTGTAGGAGCTTTTGCCTTAATGGCATCATTATCTTTCGCCCAAGTTGTTGAACCAACAGATTCTACAAAGGTTGAACAGGACGAAAACGTATCTTTAGGAGA
This sequence comes from Empedobacter sp. UBA3239, assembly GCF_002362875.1. Classification (NCBI taxonomy): domain Bacteria; kingdom Pseudomonadati; phylum Bacteroidota; class Flavobacteriia; order Flavobacteriales; family Weeksellaceae; genus Empedobacter; species Empedobacter sp. UBA3239. The sequence continues at coordinate 25,240 of NZ_DEVJ01000063.1, forward strand.
AACATTAATCATTGGTAAAGGAGTTATTGATGTTGCGGAAAACCGTAAAACACCAGTTGCTAACACAATTATCACAAAAGAAGAAATTCAAGATAAAGCTGTTGGTAATGTTGAATTCCCTGAAATCATGAAAAACTCTCCATCTGTATATGTAGCTGACCAAGCTTCTGGATTTGGAGATGCTAAAATGTTTTTACGTGGTTTCGATCAGTCAAACACAGCTTACTTATTAAACGGACAACCAATTAATGGTATGGAAGACGGTAATGTATACTGGTCTAACTGGTCTTCTATGACTGATGTTGCAAACGTTATTGATGTACAACGTGGTTTAGGATCTTCTAAATTAGCTATTTCTTCTGTAGGTGGAACAGTAAATATTGTAACAAAAGCTACAGAATTAAGACAAGGAGGATTTGTTCGTTATGTAGCTGGAAATGACTCTTACCAAAAAGCGACTGTAGGGTATAACACAGGTATGAAAGGTAAATGGGGAGCTTCTATTTTATTAGATTATTGGACTGCTCATCGTAAATATGCACGTGGAACAGGAGGAGAAGGACAATCATATTTTGTGTCTGTTGGGTACAAACCAAATGATCGTCACCAATTCAACTGGATGTTATTTGGAGCACCACAAGAGCATGATCAAAATTACTCTAAGCCTTTAACGACAACTTATAATAAAAATGGATCTGTAAACACTCCAGGTTATGATATGACTGGTCGTAAAGGTAATTCTAACTATGGTTTTTACAATGGAGAACCATTATCGTTAAGAACAAATTATTACCACAAACCAGTTACTAATTTAAACTGGGATTGGACAATTAATGAAAATGCATCTTTATCTACAGTTTTATATGCGTCTATGGGACGTGGTGGAGGAACAGGTAATTTAGGTAGAGGATTATTTAGTTTATCTCAAGATGGCTATAATGTATTTACTCAAGACGGGGCTATTAACTGGAATGAGGTTGAAAGATATAATAAAACTATCGATGGAGGTATTGGTTCAGGAACATCTTCATCATCTTCTAAAGGGATGGTTTTGAGAGCTTCTGTTAATAATCATTTATGGTACGGAGGAGTAACAAACTTCAACTATGATACAAAAACAGGTTGGGCTTTTAACGTAGGAGCAGATGTGCGTTTCTATGAAGGTGATCACTTCCAGCAGGTTGTAAATTATTTAGGATTGAATGGTCGTCAAGAAAATAACAAAAATAGATCAAACAATTTAATAACTAATACATATAAAGCGAAACCATGGGCTTCTTTATTTAATTCAGCTGATAAAGAAGATCGTGTAAATTACGATAACTCGGAAAAAATTAACTATCAAGGTGGTTTTGGACAAGTAGAGTATTCTAATGACATCTTCTCTGCTTTTGTTCAAGGAGCTATTTCTAATCAGTCTTACCAAAAATTTGACCGTTGGAATTATAACGCTGATCACAAAGATGTTGTTAGTGGAGTTGTTTCTTATAAAAATGGAGAGGCAAAATCTAAAGTTCGCAATAAAACTGGATGGAACATTAAAGGAGGTATAGCATTGAATATTACTCAAGAAAACAAAATTTTTGTTAACGCTGGTAAATATTCTCGTCAAGCATTCTTAGATAATGTTTTTATGCAAAATACAGTTAGTTTCATCGATCCAGCAATTGATAACGAAGAGATCTTAGGTTTAGAGGCTGGATATAAATATATGACTCGAAACTTAAATGTTAATATTAATGCTTATTATACTAAGTGGGAAAATCGTGCAGATTCTTATACAGCAAATGGATACTATGTTGGTGAGGATTTTGTTCAACAAGATGTACGTTTCTTATTAACAGGAATTACTCAATTACATAAAGGTATAGAAATAGATTTTAATACAAAAGTTAATAGAGATTGGACTATTAGAGGATATGCTTCATATGGAGATTGGAAATATGATGGTAATGCTAATTATAGAATCCAAGATCAAAATAGTAGCTCAATTGTTATTGACAATAAACCTGTTAATTTAGATGGTGTAAAAGTTGGTAATGCTGCACAATTTACATTTGGTATGGGTACGAAAGTAAATGTAGCTAAAGGATTATCTTTTGATACTGATTTCAACTATTTCGCGAGACTATATGAAAATGTAAATGTAGTTGATATTGTAAAATCAGAACTTAAAGGCAATGATTATTTAAATGTTCCTTTAAGACCATATGCAATTGTTGATTTAGGTGCAACCTATGAATTTAAATTTGGTTCTCAAAAAATTAGATTCAGAGGTAACATTAAAAACTTATTCAATGATCAATACTTATCTCGTAAAGATGGTTATGGTTACTTCTGGGGATTAGGTAGAACTTGGAATGCAGGTGTTACATATAATTTCTAAGATAAATTTTATAAATAATAAAAAGACGAACTTTTATAGTTCGTCTTTTTTTTGTGTTTACCTTTGATGAAAATTTGTAAAATGATTCAGCCTGATTTTTTAAAAGAAGGGGATAAAATAGCAATAGTAGCTCCTGCAAAGCGAATGCTCAAAGGAGAATTAGAAGAAACAATTGAGCTCATAAAATCTTGGAAATTAGTTCCAGTTTTAGGGAAAAATATTTATGCCGAATATGATTTTGGTTATCGATATGCAGGCACAGATGAAATGAGAACAGAAGATTTTCAGTGGGCATTAGATGACCATGAGATAAAAGCGATTTGGTGTGCTAGAGGAGGTTATGGTTCTGTGAAAATTATTGATGAACTTGATTTAACGAAGTTTACTAAAAATCCAAAATGGATCATTGGTTATTCTGATATCACTGTTTTTCACAATCATTTTAATCGATTAGGATATCAAACTTTACACGCGGTTACAGCAAAAAAATTAGCAAATACCGAATATCATCCAACATCCTATCAAAGTATTTATGAAGTACTATTTGGACATGAAATTAATTACGAAATTCAATCACATGCTTACAATAATTTAGGCGAAGCAAATGGAGAATTAATAGGAGGAAATCTTTCGATTGTTTATTCACTTTTAGGGAGCGAATCTGCGATTACAAATCCTACGGATAAGATTTTATTTTTAGAAGATTGGTTTGAGAGTTGGTATGCGGTCGACCGAATGTTGATGAATCTTAAACGAAACGGAATTCTTACTCATGTAAACGGCATTGTTTTAGGAAACTTTACGCATATGGATACGGAAGAAGAAAATGCTGAAAACTACAATCATCCATTCGATCCAAAAACGTATGAAGTCATTCATAGTTATACAAAAAAAATAAATATTCCAATTGCTTTCGGATTTCCTGCAGGACATACAGGTCACAATGTTGCGCTAAAAATGGGTGCAAAAGTTCAGTTAAATGTTACTTCAAATAATGTAACTTTGCATCATTATACAAACATATATGAAACAAGATAATTTAACAGTCATTTCTCACCCGTTGGTAAAAGCAAAAATTACGCAAATGCGTGATAAAAACACAACAACGAAAGAATTTGGTGAATTAGTAGACGAAATTTCAGGTTTGATGTGTTACGAAATTACACGTAACATCGAGCTTGAAGAAGTAGAAGTTGAAACGCCAATTACCAAAACAATCGGTTACAAATTAAAAGGAAATGATATGACTATCGTTCCAATTTTACGTGCAGGATTGGGAATGGTAAAAGGAATTCATCAATTAATTCCTACCGCTAAAGTTGGTCATATTGGGCTTTACCGCGATCATGATACATTACAACCAGTTGAATATTTGTGTAAACTCCCAACTGATTTAGATTCTCGGGATGTAATTTTGGTTGATCCAATGTTAGCAACAGGAGGTTCTGCAATCAAAGCAATCGAAATTTTAAAAGAAAAAGGAGCAAAATCTGTTCGTTTAGCTTGTTTAGTTGGTTGTCCAGAAGGAGTGGAAGCTGTACAAAATGTTTATCCAGAAGTTCCAATTTTCTTGGCTGCTTTGGATGAAAAATTGAATGAAAATGGATATATCGTTCCAGGTTTAGGTGATGCTGGAGATCGTTTGTACGGAACAAAATAATTTTTTTGAATGAGTATTAGTTACGATTTCGGAAAAGAAGCAGAAAATTTTGCTGTTAATTATTTAATCCAAAATGGATACAAAATATTGGCTCGAAATTATTTTTACAGAAAAGCCGAAATCGATATTATTGCTCAATTTGAAAATGAGATTGTTATTATAGAGGTTAAGAGTCGTACTTCAAATTATGTTGCGGAGCCAGAAAGTTCTATTAACACAAAGAAGAAGAAATTGTTAATTCTTGCCGCAGATGATTTTATTCAGAAAAATAATTTTATTTCTGAGGTAAGATTTGATATTTTAGCACTTTTAAAAAAACAACAATCTTGGAGCGTAAATCATATCAAAAATGCATTTAATGCTTCGGAAATTTAATCAACTTTTATGGAAGTATTTATGAGTCTTTTTGACTTTATTATGCATATCGACCAACATTTAGCAGAGTTTGCAAATGAATATGGTTTGTGGTTGTATGCAATTTTATTTTTAATCATTTTCGTGGAAACAGGTGTAGTTGTGATGCCTTTTTTACCTGGAGATTCATTGTTGTTTGCGGCAGGGATGTTAGCTGCACAAGAAACAAATGATATGAATGTGTGGATTATGATTGCAATTCTTTTGGTGGCCGCGATACTCGGTGATACATTGAATTATACCATCGGAAAGAAAGTTGGTTACAAAGCAACTAAAGTTAAGATTTTTGGTAAAAATTTCATCCAAGAAGAACATATCAATAAAACGCACGAATTCTACGAAAAATACGGTTCAAAAACCATTGTAATTGCACGTTTTGTACCAATTGTAAGAACTTTAGCGCCTTTCGTTGCAGGAATTGGGAGAATGGGATACTCTATTTTCATTACATATAATGTGATTGGAGCCGTGTTATGGGTTGTTGGTTTAACACTTATTGGATACTTTTTAGGAAATATAGAATGGGTTCAAAATAATTTTTCTAAAGTAATTTTAGGAATAACAATCGCTTCTGTACTTCCAATTTTAGTGGAAATTATCAAAGAAAAGTTCGGCAAAAAAAAGGTAGCTGAACAAGAATAACTATAAAAACTTAACTCGACTTCGGTCGAGTTTTTTTATACCTTTAAATCATGGAAATTTTAGATTATATTCTACATATCGATAAATATTTAGAAACCATTTTGAATGATTATCAACATTGGTTTTACTTGATTTTATTTCTCTTAATCTTTATCGAAACAGGTTTGGTTGTCATGCCTTTTTTACCTGGCGATTCGCTTTTATTTGCAGCAGGGATGTTAGCTGCGGCTTTTCCAGCTCAACTCAATATTTATATTGTATTAGGTTTACTTTGGATCGCGGCAATTGCAGGCGACACAGTCAATTATACGATTGGGAAAACCTTAGGAACGAAATTAGTTACAACTAAAATTTTCGGTAAACGAATTATTAAAGATTCTGCGATACTAAAGACCGAAGATTTCTTTACAAAATATGGTTCAAAAACCATTGTAATTGCGCGTTTTGTTCCGATTGTAAGAACGCTTGCACCTTTCGTTGCAGGGATTTCTAAAATGCATTATGGCACATTTATCAAATATAATTTTATCGGAGGAACAATTTGGGTTTTCGGGATTACATTGGCTGGCTATTTCCTTGGAACAATTCCATTTATCAAAAACAATTTCGAAATTGTCGTAATGGCAATTATTGTGTTTTCTTTGGTTCCAATTATTGTAGAATTCGTCAAAGAGAAAATAAAAAAATAAAAAATGAGTACAGAAAATTCGATTTTCATCATCTTACTTTTGTTGATAATCTTTTTACCAATTATTTTATTTATCATTGAGTCTCAAAAAGAATATAAACACGAAAATGATGAAGTTATTCGCGTCAAAATTGGTTTTTTAAGCTATATTTCAGTTTTTAATATGATTCTTTTTGCAATTCTTTGTCTTACTTTTTTATTTATAGCTTATCAATTATTGTTTGTGACAGATTTCATTTTAACTAACATAATTATTGGAATGATTTTTTTGATACTATTCTTTGTTTTTACCATTCCAGTTGCCAATACTTACAATCATCTCTTACATGAATCTAAGCGAGAAATTTATTTTTTCAGGAATAAAAAGGTTTTGTTCGTTGTAGAAAAAGAATCAGAAATTACTATTGATTTAGAAGATGAAATGATTGAAATCAATCACGAAGTTTCTAATAAAAGTTCTAAATATCAAACTGGTCATGGTAAATATAATTTTATTCAGAATGATGAAATTATTCCAATTTCAGATTTAATCAAATTTCCGCAAGATTTTCTTGATCAAAATAATATTGAGCAAGTTAAAGTTTCGAAACTTTTTATTTGGATTTAGATAATCATTCAAATAATTCCTATCTTCTATTTTTAAAAATATCAATCAATGAAAAACCTATTAATTATTTGTTCTATCCTTTTTTCTTTTGTTGTAAATGCACAACAAGGTTATCCTGTTCCTCCAAAATCAGAAAATAGACTATTTTATATTCAACACAACGACAATAGAAATACGTTTGTTTACGATGCACTTTTTTCGAGCAAAGGAATTTTAGATGCTAACAATCCAGTTGATATTTATCGCATTCTTTATGCTGAAGATGGTTCAAAAAAGCCCTTGACTTCTATACAAAAGAAATTGGCATATGGTTTAGATATTAAGAAAATTGAAAAGAATGTTTTTCAGTTGACATTGGTTTCTTATCCAACTCAAAAATTAACGCTTAAGCTTGATTCTCAAAAAAATCCAATTGTTCAAACAACTGTTAATAACAAGTTGATAACACTGAATCGTGTTTTCTTAAAACAGAAGAAAGGAACGGCTGGAATCTCCGTAAAGCTTGATTATATTTTATTTTACGGAAAAGATAAAAACGGAAAATCTGTAGAAGAGAAAATTGTTCTCTAAAAAAATCTCCCTAAATTAGAATCTGTAAGACGCAATTTAATAGCATATGATCGAAGTAAGAGAGGTGAATACGCCAAGTGAAATGAAGAAATTTGTCGATTTACCTTTTGAAGTGTATAAAGATAATCCGTATTGGGTGCCTTCTTTAAAGAAAGATGAACTCGCAAGTTTTGATAAAAATAATGCAATTTTTGAGACGGTAGACGCTAACTATTTTTTAGCTTACAAAGGAAAAGAAGTAGTTGGACGAATTGTTTCGATTATTAATTGGACCGAAGTAAAAGAAATTGGAAAGACTAAAATTCGTTTTGGTTGGTTAGTTTTTAAAGATGATATCAACATTTTAAAAGCTTTATTAACAACTGTTGAAAACATTGCTAAAAATAATAAACTGAGTTATATAGAAGGTCCGATGGGATTTTCGAATATGGATAAAGCTGGATTATTAACAGAAGGATTTGATAAAGTTGCCACTTTGATCGGTTTATATAATTACGAATATTATCCAATATATTTGCAAGAATTAGGTTATCAACCAAAAGCCGAGTGGTTAGAATATTCTATTGATATTGCGAATTTGGGCAAGGTAAAGCAAATGGATAAATTGTGTGAAATGCTCAAAAAACGTTACGAAATAGATACGTATAAATTTGATACAATTAACGAAATGTTACCTTATGTAGACGAAATGTTTGATTTGTTGAATGTGACGTATGCAGAATTGCAAAGTTTTGTTCCGATAGAAAAATTTCAGGTTGAGCATTACAAAAAGAAATATCTAAAATTTCTTCATCCCGATTTTATTTCATGTGTAAAAGATAAAAACAACAAAATGATTGCTTTTGCGATTACGATGCCTTCATTTTCAAAAGCTTTTCAGAAAACGAAAGGAAAATTGTTCCCATTTGGTTGGTGGCATTTGATGCAAGCGCAAAAAAAGAACGATCATGTCGAATTTTATTTGATTGGAATTCATCCTCATTATCAAAATAAAGGTGTTAACGCCTTGATTTTTAAAGAGCTTTATGATCGATTTATAGCGAGAGGAATTAAAATTTTAGAGACCAATCCTTTGCTAGAGGAGAATACAAAAGTGCAACAATTATGGAAAAACTTTGATCCGGTTATCCATAAACGTAGAAAAACATTTTATAAAGATATAGAAGCATAAAAAAATGGTTAGAATCTAAATTCTAACCATTTTCTATATCAATTAAGGTTGTGGCTGATAATTTTTCGCATTATCTTCAGCATCATCATCAAACTAATCTCCAAATTTTTGCTTAACAGATTCTTTGATTTGATTCTATTTTTCTTCTAAATAATTATAAATTAATGTTTAAAAAAATGAAGAATAATTTCCTTAGAAAACTGCGAAGTAAATCAAAATAATGATGATAATCACAACCACTATAAATTCAAAAATGGGAATAGTTCTTCCACCAGATTTCAAATTTCTTTTTCTTTTCGAATACATACCAAACAACTTGTAACCAAATAATTATCTAAATTTATAAAAAATATTATAAAGTAATAAGTCATAAAAAAAGACTTTGAAATATTTTTCAAAGTCTTTGCTGTTGTACGGGCGGGGAGACTCGAACTCCCACACCTTGCGGCACTAGATCCTAAGTCTAGCGTGTCTACCAATTCCACCACGCCCGCTAAAATCTCACCGATTTGGATTGCAAATATACACAAGTTTTCTTTCTAACAAAATTTCGAAATAAAATTTTTTTAATCTTTTTTTACATTCTAAATTTGTACAAAGCTTTTACAAAAATGGAAATTACAGGAAGAATTAAGAAAGTATTTGAAACTCAAAATATTACTGCAAGTTTCAAGAAAAGAGAATTTGTTGTTACAACGCAAGAACAATATCCACAAGATATTTTAATTGAGCTTACACAAGATAAGACTGATGTGTTGAATGCTTACAAACCTGGTGATGAAGTGAAAGTTTCTATCAATATTCGTGGTCGTGAGTGGATTAATCCAGAAGGAGTAGCAAGATATTTTAATACAATCCAAGCGTGGAGAATTGAGAATATGGCGAATGCAGCTGCACAAGCACCTCAAGGTTACGATAATTTTGAACCAGCGCCTCCAGTAGATACTTTTTCTAATGGAGATGATGATGATTTACCATTCTAAGGAAAAAAACATCAATTAATACTAAACGTGTTCTTTATTGGACACGTTTTTTTAATTTTATATAAATTATACACAAAACGATATGTATTGGTTAAGTTCTGATTTAATCTTTCCTGATTACGATGAAGTGAATAGCGAGGGAATTATAGCTGTTGGAGGAGATCTTTCGCCAGAACGCCTAATTTTGGCTTATCAGAAAGGAATTTTTCCTTGGTTTAATGAAGAAGATCCAATTATTTGGTGGTTTCCTCAAGATCGATTTGTTTTATTTCCAGAAAATTTACATGTTTCGAAATCGATGAAGAAAGTTTTTCGAGATCAAATATTTACGTATTCAGAAAATAAAGCGTTTCGAGAAGTGATTACAAATTGTTCGCAAGCGTATAGAAAAGATCAGGACGGAACATGGATTACAAATGATATGATTGAAGCATATTGTACGTTACATGAAATGGGAATTGCTAAAAGTATTGAAGTTTGGCAAAACGACGAATTGGTTGGTGGTTTTTATGGAGTTGATATGGACGATGTTTTTTGTGGAGAAAGTATGTTTGCGAAAGTGAGCAATGCTTCTAAAGCTGGTTTTATACAATTTGTAGCAAAATATCATAAGAAATATAAGTTGATCGATTGTCAAGTTTATACCGAACATTTAGCGAGTCTGGGTGCAATGGAAATTCCGAGTGATGTTTTTTTGGAATATTTAGAGAAATAAAAAAATCCGACAATATTAATTTTGTCGGATTTTTTAATGATTTACTAATCACTTTACTTTGTAAAATTGATTGGATATTTTAAATTTTTATATTCATTTAGATCTGCATTTAACGATCCAACTAATAATCCCGCTTTTATTTTTAGCGGAACTAAGTTATCATCGTCAGAAATCCACATCGTAACCGATTCTGATTCTTTGAAAACGCGACCAGATTGTACGTAAGGACGAATTTTTATTGCTGCAATTTTTCCGAATTTTGTTTTTAGGGTTTCACGTCCCAAAACTTTCAATCGAAATTTAAGCGTTTCATCACCAAGAAAAATATTTTCGTTCAAATAATCTCCTGTTTTAAGAGTGGTATGATTGGCATTACGTAAGCTATAAAAAGCAGAAAGTAAATCTTGCGCATCGTAAGGAATTGTTTCTGTTGTTACTTTTCCATCTCGTTTATTTTCAACTTTTGCTTTTCTATTGGCGTGATCAAAATAATAGATTTGATGACGTTTGTAACTTCCTTCTACAATATTTCGAACAAATTTTGTCGGTTTCAAATCTGTTTTATCAATATACGATTCGTAATTATCATCTACCTTAAAAAAAGCACGTACCGCACCAGTAGAAGTTCCTTTTCCTACGATGTGATAATGGCTTTTTCCGTTCAATGTAGCTTCTCTTACATCAATTGAAGCAAAACCTGCATTCAATCCAGAATAATGAACTCTAAATTTTAGATTTTCGCCAACTTTGTAGTTGTTTTGAGCATTTAAATGCAATGCAAATGAAAGGACAATAAAAGTAAAAAATAAAATATATTTTTTCATTTTGAATTTTTGGTTTTGAGGTTAAGATTCAAATTGTTTGCCAAAAATAATAAAACGCCTTTATAAATTGATATAAAGGCGTTTTAATTTATGAGAATCTAATGATATTCTAATTTTCTTCTTTTAAGGAAGATATTTGATCTGCTTCAGTTGAAGTTTCAAAATCTGAAACATTGATAACCGAAACTATTTCTGGAACATATTTTTTGATGGTCATTTCAACACCAGACTTTAAGGTCATTTGGTTGACAGAACATGCTATACATGCACCTGTAAGGCGAACTTTTACAATATTATCTTCTACAGATACTAATTCGATATCGCCTCCATCTGAATTTAAGAATGGTCTAATTTCAGTTAAGGCCTTTTCAACTTCTGAATATTTTTCTTCTGGAGTCATGATCTTTTACTTTTTTTAATTTTTTGCCGAACAACCTGCCATCGTTGTAATACGAACGGCTTCTGTTGGAGGCAAAGTATTGTTACGTTCTACTAAACTTTGTACTGCGTTACGTGCAATTTCTTTGTAAACATTAGCTACAACAGTATCTTCTTGCATTGCAGCTGGACGACCAACGTCAGCAGCTTCGCGAATAGATTGTACAATTGGAATTTCGCCTAAGAAAGGAACACCAATTTGTTCTGCTAAGTTCTTTGCACCATTTTGTCCAAAGATATAATATTTGTTGTTAGGTAATTCTTCTGGTGTAAAATACGCCATATTTTCTACAATTCCTAAAACTGGAACATTAATCGCTTCCATTTGGAACATTCCAACTCCTTTTTTTGCATCTGCTAATGCAATATTTTGAGGCGTAGAAACTACAACAGCTCCTGTAATTGGAACTTGTTGAACGATAGATAAATGAATGTCACCTGTTCCTGGAGGTAAGTCGATTAATAAGAAATCTAATTCTCCCCAATGTGCATCACGAATCATTTGATTCAATGCTTTTGCAGCCATCGGTCCTCTCCAAACAATTGCTTGATCTGTATCAGCAAAGAATCCAATTGATAATAATTTAATTCCGTAAGCTTCTACTGGTTTTATTTTCGTTTTTCCATTAACTTCTACAGAATATGGACGAGCATCTTGACAATCGAACATAATTGGCATAGAAGGTCCGTAGATATCAGCATCTAATAAACCTACCTTGAATCCCATGTTTGCTAAACTTATTGCTAAGTTTGATGAAACAGTAGATTTACCAACACCACCTTTACCTGATGCTACAGCGATAATATTTTTAACACCTGGCAATTCAGAACCTTTGATTTCGTTCGGATTTTTTTCTTCAACTTCAACAGAAATGTTAAGTTTAAGATTTGACTCAGGTAAATTTTCTTTAAATGCATTTTTCAACGCAATTTCCAAACGCTTGCGTTCGTGCATTGCAGGCGAAGGAGAAACAATATCCAATATAATATCATTTCCCATCACTTGAGCGTTACGCATCCAATTGCGAATACCTAATTCTTCTAATACTTGATATATTTGATCTCTTGTGTAAGCCATCTTTTAATTTTAATGAGACAAAATTACGAATAATCAAAGACTTTAAATAATCTAAAAACGTGATTTTAATTGTTTTGCTTTATAATTTGATAAATAGACTTAATTTGATGTATATTTAAACTTTAAATCTGACTATGGAAGAGCATATTATTTATCTGACGAATATAAGAAAACAGATTATTGATGAGCTTGAACAACACTCTCTAAAGCAACTACTTTATATACCTGTTGGCTATAAAAACAATTTGTTTTGGAATGCGGCTCATGTTTTGGCAACTCAGCAATTGATCCATTATTATTTAACCGATAATAGGATGTTGGTCGATATTCAGTTTATTCAGAAGTATAAAAAAGGAACAATCGGAAATACGGAAGTAACGGAAGAAGATGTGACAGAATTGAAGGAAATGTTGGAAAGTACACCAATGCAGATGTTCAAGGATTATCGTTCGGAAAAACTATCCTATTATCGATCATATAAAACAAGTTTTGGTATGACGTTAGAATCGATTGAAGATGCAATTTTGTACAACAATATTCACGAAGCAATGCATTTGGGATATATGATGGCAATGAAAAAGAATATTCCTTTTTAAAATTGAACAGAGAATAAAATTTAAATGTTAACATACAGAGATGCCAAACGAAGCGATTTAGAAAAAATAACAGCGATTTATAATTCGACAATAGCTTCGAGATTAGTAACTGCCGATACAGAACCAGTTTCGGTTGAAAGTAAAATAAAATGGTTCGAAGAACATTCTCCTGAAAAAAGACCACTTTGGGTTGTAGAAAATGAAGCGAAAGAAGTTGTAGGTTGGGTAAGTTTTCAATCTTTTTATGGAAGACCAGCATATGATACAACTGTGGAAATCAGTATTTATTTAGATGCAACGCAACGTGGAAAAGGTTTAGGAAAACAAGTATTGGAATATAGCATTACGAAAGCACCAGAATTTGGAATAAAAACGATTTTAGGTTTTATTTTTTCGCATAATGAACCGAGCTTGAAATTATTCAAGCATTTTGGTTTCGAAGATTGGGGAAATTATCCCAATATTGCAATTTTAGACGGAATAGAAAGAAGTTTAACTATTTTAGGAAAACGAATCGCATAAAAAACCCTCACTTCATTTGAAGTGAGGGTTTTTTATTTATCAGATAAATTTTATTTACCAATACTCCAAATCAATGCTTTTTCTTTAGTTGCTCTGTAAATTGTAGCATGTTCTTCTTTCGGTTCTGGAGAATAATTCCATTGTAGATTTGGAAGTTTTTCTTGCGTCAAAATATTCTTCAAATCATCTGTATAAGGTAAAATATCACTTGCTCCAGATCCTGCAAACCATAACTTTTTTGGAGTTGAAGGAAATTTAGCTAAATCATTTTTTGAATTCAATAACATTTTGTGATCGTTCCACCAAAGTGAAGGATCAATTGCAATATAATAATCAAACATATCTGGTTGTTTCAGAAAAGTTTCCATGATAAATAATCCAGCCAACGATTCGCCAATAATTCCTTTTTGGGATTGAGTGCGATACTTTTTCGTGATTTCAGGAAATAACTCATCCTTGACAAAGCTTCTAAATTGATTAGAACCTCCCACAACATCGGCTATTTTTTTATCTTCTTCATTTTCAGTTGGTGGACTCAAATCTTTGCGACGTTGTATATTTTCTATTCCAACCAAAATAACTGGTTTTATTTTTTTCGAAGTAATCAAACTATCTAATGTGTTTGCAATATGTGGAAAATCTTCTTTTGTTCCGCCATCAGGCATATACAAAACGGATAACGAATCCTGAGAAGTCGAATATTCTTTTGGAACCCAAACATTAATAACTCGTTTTTCATTTAGAATTTTAGAATCAATTGTAAATGTTTCGTGTTTCGGGATTGGATCGTTGTAAACAGGCAGATTAGAGTTTTTGCAAGATGTAAAAAAACTAATAGAGATTACAACTAATAAGTAGTTAAAAATAGATTTCATGTATTTCATATTAAAGTATTTAGTCAAATATACAAAAATCATAAAGAGTTGATTTTCTATTTAATAAAAAAGACCACTAAAAAATTAGTAGTCTTTTTCAAATTATTTTCTAAAGAGTTTTTAATACTCTAAAAATCTCACTTTATTTTCGATTGGTTGACGAACAGCTTCTGGAGAATCTCCTTCAATTTTTCCCATATAGAAAACACCAACACATTTTTCGCCTTCTTCCATAGTTGTAAACTCATCAACATTGGCGATAATGTTTGCTGGAGAAGACCAATATGCACCAATCTTTAGCGCACTTGCCATTAACCACATATTCTGAACAGCCATAGAAGTTGCAGCTAATTCTTCCCATTCAGGATTTTTTTCTGTGTTGATAAAATTGATTAATACAATTTTATTCGACTTATCACATTTCTCAATTAATGCATTTATTTTTCTGTCGCTCAATTGATCTGTTGGCGTTCCTTGCACATAAACACGCTTTACGTATTCGCGGAAACGGTCTTTTGCAGGTCCTTCTAAAACAACAAAACGCCAAGGTTCTGTTTTTTTATGAGATGGCGCCCAATTTGCTGCCTCAAAAATTTGATTCAATTCTTCGCGCGTAATTTCTTCTTGATTGTATTGCGGAGGAAATATAGAGCGTCTATTTTTTATGATTGATAATAAATCGTTTGCATTCATGTTGTAACAATTATTAATTTTATTCTACTAATCAAGCAAATTTACATTAATTTCAATTAAACCAACGTTAAGATGAAAACATTAGATTACAACAAAATTGAGTATTACAAAAACAATAAATTCCAATTTGATATCGGAAAATATTTCAATCAATCATTAGAACTTTTCCAAAATAATTGGCAGCCATTTGTTATTTATGCTCTTGTTGCAGCTATTGTTTATATGTTTACTTCCTTCACTATAATCGGATTGCTTTTTGTGATGTATCCACTTATAATGGGATTTATGATTGGAGCAGAACGTGCCGAAAACAAAATGTCATTAGAACTAGGTGACTTTTTTGGAGGTTTCAAAAATATAGGAAGCTATTTCCTTTTAACACTTATCGTAATGGGAGTTGCAATAGTTGTAATGTTACCATACATTATTTTTTCTTTTTTACCACTTATGTTTAATGATCCCGAAAATGTAAACTCAGCATTAATGATTGGTTCATCGCTTTTTGGTATGTTATACATCTTAGTGGCGACAGTATTTTTATTGTTCTTACAAGCGTGTATTTATCTGGCTCCGTATCTTATTCATTATGGAAATATGAGCGCTATTGACGCAATGAAAACTTCTTATGCAATCGTAAAAAAGAATTTTTGGTGGATGATTCTAATAGCTATTGTTGTTAGTCTGGTTGCTTCAATAGGAGCTATTGCTTGTTATGTGGGTGTGTTAGCAACTTATCCAATTGGCTATATGATGGTTTATTTTATGTTAAAAGATATGATTTTGACAGATGATGAAAAAACAGAAATTGATCTACTTGGTACAAACCAAGAATAATATTAATTTTATCGAATGTTAGCAAAGCATTCGATTTTTACGAAAATGAATGAATTGGGAGCTGCAAAAGTTCCCTTTTTTTTTATGATCGATTTTTTGAAAGAAAATGGAGAAGTAATTCCGTTGAAGGAATTACCTGATGAGATAAAATTTGAAGTAGATTCAACAAAAAAAGAATTTTTTCAGAAAGATTTTAAATTCAATAAATTCCCGATTTCTTTTGACGAATATTTGCCAAAATTCAATTATGTTCACGATAATCTTTTGTTTGGAAATTCATATTTAACGAATTTAACGCTTCCAACAAAAATTGAAACAGATTTGACTTTAGATGAAGTTTTTCAGTTTTCTGAAGCAAAATATAAATTGAAATATAAAAACGAATTTGTTTGTTTTTCTCCCGAACGTTTTGTGAAAATTGAAGATCAAAAAATCTTTTCAAATCCAATGAAAGGAACCATTGATGCCTCGATTCTAAATGCGAAGCAACTTATTTTGAATGATGAAAAAGAAGCTGCCGAACATGCAACAATTGTCGATTTAATCAGAAATGATTTGAGTCTTGTTTCCGAAAATGTTGAGGTGATAAATTATCGCTACATGGATGAGGTGAAGACAAATGATGCAACACTTTTGCAAGTAAGTTCTGAGATAAAAGGCGATTTGAATGATGATTATAGTCAAAATTTAGGAACGATTTTCGATCAACTTTTACCTGCTGGTTCTATTTGCGGTGCGCCCAAAAAGAAAACCGTTGAAATTATTTTAGAAGCCGAGAAGTATCATCGAAATTTTTATACAGGAGTTTTTGGTGTTTTTGATGGCGAAAATCTTGATAGTGCTGTGATGATTCGTTTCATCGAAAATAATCAAGGTGAATTATTTTTCAAGAGTGGAGGAGGAATAACAGCAAAAAGTAAGGCAAAAGCAGAGTACGAAGAATTAATTCAGAAAGTATATGTTCCAATTTATTGAATCGATTTGTTGTGTAAACAAACAACTTCGAAATTTAGAATTTCATCAAGCGAGATTTGATCGAACAAGAAATGATAATTTTACTGAAATCAATCCGATTTTATTGAACGAAATTATTAAGTTTCCAACAGATTTAACGGTTGAAAAATATAAAGTTAAAATTGTATATGATCGAGAAATTCAATCGGTAGAATTTCAACCGTATCAAATCAAACCAATTGAAAGTATTCAACTTTTTGAAATCGAAAATAAAATTGATTATTCATACAAATATTTAGATCGTTGGTTTTTTGATGAATATTTAAAAGAATCAAAAACAGATGATTTGGTCTTGGTGAAATCAAATTATATTACCGATTGTATTTATTCGAATATTGTTTTTTTTGACGGTTCTCAATGGATCACGCCACGAACTTTTCTATTGAAAGGAACAATGCGAGAAGTTTTGTTACAATCAAGCGAGATCATTCAGAAAAATATAAAAGTTTCAGATTTAGTTAATTTTAAATCATTCAAACGAATCAATGCGATGATGAATTTAGACGAAAGCCAAGAATTGGATATTTCGTTGTTAATTCAATAACTCTATAAAATTGATAGAGTATTGTTTGCGTTTTCATTTTTTAACATTACCTTTGCATAACTTATCAAGAAAGGTGGAGGGATTGGCCCTGTGAAACCTTAGCAACCAGATGACTTATAATCTAAGGTGCTAAATCCAACCTATTAGAGGGAAAGATGAGTAAAAGTATTTCACTTTTATCTGTTGGTTTCTTGAAAGTTTTATGATAATTAAAAATGAAAAGAAACAAATTTTTACTTGCTTCATTCGCATTTATTTGCGCATCTACACTTTTTGCTCAAGAAGTTGAAAAGGAGGAAACAAACCTTAACGAAGTTATTTTAATTGGTGGTCGTACATCAGAAAGAACGGTGGTTAATTCGTCTGTTCCTTTCGATATTATTGATGTTGAGAAATTAAAAACGTCTTCTCCTCAATTGAGTGTGAATGATATTTTGAATGTGGTTATTCCTTCTTTTAATTCTGTTCGTCAATCATCTGCAGATGGAACGGAGCATATCGATCCTGTAACATTGCGTGGAATGGGACCAGATCAGGTTTTGGTTTTGATTAATGGAAAACGTCGTCACACAACTTCCTTAGTGAATTATCAAAATACAGTAGGAAATGGTTCTGTTGCAACAGATTTAGGCGCAATTCCGATTTCGGCAATTGATAAAATTGAAGTTTTACGTGATGGTGCGGCTGCGCAATATGGTTCTGATGCGATTGCGGGAGTTGTAAATATTGTTTTGAAATCTAAACCAGGTGGAGACGCTTCTTTGACGTATGGTCAGACCTCTCGAAATGATGGAGAAACGTATAATTTTAACGGAAGTTATGCAACGAAATTAGGACAATCAGGCTCAATTGTTTTTTCGGCAGTTGTAAGTGAGCGTAAGAAAACGAATCGTTCAAAAGATCATAATTTAGATATTTTTGGAGATAATTTTGCATACGATTTTGCAGATGATCCAGATGCGGCTAGAGCTGCGGATGACGCAAAAATTGCTTCTTTAGGACTTTCGAGAAAAGATTTTAGATTTCAAATTGGAGATGCGGCAATCAAAAATCAACAATTTTTTATAAATGCTGAAACGGCGATTAATGATCGATTAGATTTTTATTCATTTGGAGGCGTTTCGTTGCGCCAAGGTAATGGATTCGGTTTTAGAAGATTGCCAAGCGAATTGTCTGAAGATGCGTTAAAAATTTATCCAAATGGTTTTCAAGCTACCTTAAAATCTAATGTAAATGATTATTCAAATTCGACAGGATTGCGTTATTCATATGATGGATGGAAAGTTGACTTGAGCAATACTTTTGGATTAAATTCATTCAAGTATGATTTAGAAAATTCAATTAATCAATCATTAGGCTTAAACTCTCCAACCGATTTTTACGCAGGAAAACATCAATTTTTACAAAATACAGTCAATTTAGATTTTTCAAAACGAATTAACCAAAATGTTAGTTTAGCGTTTGGAGGAGAATATCGTTTTGAACAATATAAAATCGAAGCTGGAGACGAAGCGTCTTATTCAGGTTCTGGATCTGAATCTTTTGTAGGGTTTTCTCCATTGAATGTTGTAAAAGGAGATCGTCACTCAGTTGCGGCTTATGTAGATGGAGAATTGAAATTTGGAGATTTTACGGCTGATTTAGCTGGACGATTTGAAAATTACTCAGATTTTGGAAGTACAATCAACGGAAAATTAGCGATGCGATATGAATACGCAAAAGGATATTCGGTTCGTGGAGCGATTTCGACAGGATTTAGAGCACCTTCTTTACAACAAAAATATTTCAGTAATTCATATACCGATTTATTCTTGAATGATAATGGTGATCAAGTTTTGGTAACAAAAGGAATTATCCGAAATGAGTCTGAATTGTCGAAAGAAATTGGTTTGGATAAATTAAAAGAAGAAAAATCAATCAATGCAAGTTTAGGTTTAACATTTCGTCCGACTTCAAAATTATTTATCACATTGGATGGATATTTTATAAAAGTTGATGACCGAATTGTCTTAACTTCTGATATCACAGATCCTGCTTTAGAAAAATATAATGTAGCGACAGCGCGTATTTTTACGAATGCAATTGATACAGAAACCAAAGGTTTGGATTTAGTAATTTCCTATGATACTCGTTTAGGTCGAGGAAAATTGAATGCAAGTTTATCAGGAAATATCAACGAAACAAAAATTGTCGGTTATCATTTTCCAACAGCTTTAACAATTCCAACGGAAGAATTTTTTGGTCCTGATCAAGTCAATATTATCGAATCATTAAGTCCAAAAACAAAAGCAACTTTAGGATTGAATTATGCAATTTCTGGATTCAATTTTATGGTGCGTAACACGTATTTCGGAAAAGTGACAAAAGATGGATATCCTTGGGGAAGTATCCAAGAACATACGGGAAAAGCGGTGACGGATGCTTCGATTGGTTATGATATTACAAAGAATTTCAACTTTACAATTGGTGCAAATAATTTGTTTGATGTTTTCCCAGACAAGCAAGTTTATGAGAATTCTTATTATGGAATTTTTCCGTATGCGCCAGTTCAAATGGGGATGACAGGAGCGTATTATTTTGCACGTGCAAGTTTTAAATTTTAATCAATAATAAAATATTCAAAGTGTCAATTTTAATGTAAATTCAAACATTCAATTGGCACTTTTTTGTGTATGGCACATTCAAAAATTGGTTGGAAAACCGCAGCAGCTTTAGTGATTTCGAATATGATCGGAACAGGTGTTTTTACCAGTTTGGGTTATCAAATTTCTGATTTAAAAAATACAACTTCTATCTTATTATTGTGGGCAATAGGAGGATTGTTAGCGTTGATTGGCGCATTTATTTATTCGGAGTTAGCTTCAAAATTTAAACAATCAGGAGGAGATTATATTTACTTATCTCGCACATTTCATCCTGTTTTTGGTTATTTATCAAGTTGGATTTCTTTATTCGTTGGTTTCTCAGCGCCGATTTCTTTAGCGGCCTTGGCAATGGGGAAATACTTGAATGTTTTCGGGTTTGATTTAGGAAAAGAATTTGCAATAGCCATGATTTTGATAGTCGCAGTTTTTCAATCATTCAGTCTAAATTTGAGTAGTAAATTTCAGAATATTTTTACTATTCTAAAAGTTGTATTTATTGTTGTTTTAATTGCTTTAGGTTTTTATTTTGCTTCAGCAATTGAGCCAAATGCGGTAGTTTTTGATACGACTTGGAAAAATGAATTGTTACTTCCAGCATTTGCGACTTCTTTGGTTTATGTCACTTTCGCATATACAGGTTGGAATTCGGCTTCATATATCGTAGAAGAAATTGAACAACTAAAACGAAACTTACCAAAAGCGTTATTTATAGGCGTTATTTTTGTAACGATTTCTTATGTTTTGCTAAATTATGTTTTCTTAAAACATGCATCATCAGTAGCTTTGGCTGGACAAGAAAATGTGGCGAATATTTCGTTCGGCAATATACTTGGAAATAATGTGAAATGGGTGAGTTGTTTTATTGCTTTGCAATTGATTGCGACGATTAGCGGTTATTTATGGATTGGTTCTCGCTTGACGCAAGCCACAGCGCGCGAAAATAAATTGTGGAATTTTATGGCGAAAGAGAACAAAAATAGAATTCCGGTTCGTGCAATTTGGGTGCATTCAGCAATTAGTATTTTGCTTATTTTTTCAGGAGATTTTGAAGTAATTTTTACCTATACATCGTTTGTTTTACAAATTTTAGCAACATTAGCAGTTTGTACAGCGTTCTTTATCAAACAAGATCAATTAACCATTATCAAAAGTAAATTCTTTTATGTTTTACCTGCGATATTTTTAGCATTTAGTTTATACATCTGTTATTTCGTTTTGATGCAAAAACCAAAAGAAAGTTTATTTGGTTTAGGTATTATTGCATTAGGAATTGTATTATTCTATTTTGATAAAAGAATTGAGAAAGAGAATTAATCACAAAACCCACTCAAATTTGAGTGGGTTTTTATTTTTTAATCTTTTATTCCGTTAAAAATATATTGTAAAATAGGGTTGATTTCTGGATTTTCAAGATGTTTTTTGAAAATTTTGGTATGATATTTTGGTTTATTAATCATTTTACGCTCAACTAATTCGTCAATTGTATCAATGTATTCAACTGAAGTTTTTCCAATCAATAAATTATCCAAAGAACGTCCTTGATCAACATAATTCAAAATCGTTTTCAAACCTTTCAAGTAAAGTGCATCTTTTGTAAAACCACCACCACGATAAACGCGAGTTGTCAGATAAAATGCATCTTCTGGTTTCATTTTGTATTCTTCCATCAAAACCATAAACGTTTCATTGAACGATTTTCCGCTTGTTAACATATGAACTGCCATAACGCGTAAACCAAGTTCTCTTAGTCGGCTATGATTAATAGAATCAGAATAATATTCACTTAAAATCGCTAAACCTTCTTGCGTTAATGTATTTACAGGTAAACCAATACTAAAGATTTTTAATGGTTGATCCAACGCGTTCATCGTTGTCACCATGTGAACTCCAATTTCGTGCTCAATTAAACCATTTGTAAAACGTTTATCAAACTTAACGCCACGTTTAATCACAACTTTTCTCTTGCTATTGATTACAAGTGCTTTTGATGCGATATCATCCGAAACTTCGATGTCAAATTTGAAACCATAATCATTCGTAGCATTTCTAAAAAGATTAACCACTTCTTCCTCTGTATAATTTCCTTGTTTATCCATTCTAAATTCAGGACAATAAAGGATAAAGTTCGCATTTTCGATATCTTTTTTAGATGGTTCGCCAAAATAACGCAACGAATTGTATAAAAATTTATCCGTACCAAGATTGGCTAATAAATCGACCTTATCAAAATAAGCGTTAATCGTGTTAACATACATATTTTGAATACTAATATCATTGATTTTTTCGACTTTAATATTCGATAATTTTCGTTTAAATTCAAATGGATCAATGTTAAGCGGATTGTACTTAAATTGTGGTTCGTATGTATATTTTGAAGCTAAGAATTTCTTCTTTTCAAATTCTAAATTAATCGGATTGATAACACTTAACAACTCAAAATTCTGAACCAATTGATACAATTGTTTATCAATTTTGACCAAATCAGATTCTAATTCATTGTGCAAAATATTCACTTGCTTAGAACCTACTTTGTACGTCGTTTCTGTTTTTACAAACTCATAAGCATGGTTAAGAATTGCCGATTTGAAACCTTCTTTTATTTGGTTAATAATCTCCGGAAAAGATTCTCCAGTTAATTCATCACAATAAATTTTCGAAACTTCTGTCGCTAAAACCAACGCATTTTTGAATCGATTTGTAACAAATTCTAACAAATATCCTCGTCCATAAAATACATCGTTAATCGCCGAATAATTGTGAATATTTTCTAACTCAATATTTGCCAATTCATCGCGCCAACTTTCTACATAATTTCCGTAACGTTCGTTATCAACTCGTTCCGCACCAATGTTGAACACAGGAACCGGACGATCCCAGCGTTTCCAATTGTACGAATGAATATCATAAACCAAGCATGACTTAAATTTAGTTTCAAGCTTGTTGATTAAAGCTTCTAAAACTTCATAAAAAGCGTGATGTTTTGCAATACTTTTTTGTTTTTGAGAAACCGACAAAGGCTCTTTCCAAACCTGTTTTCCCCAAGCTTCTTCGTACACAGCAGTTTCTGGACCACGATTTAGATCGTATTCAAATCGAGAATCACAACCTTGAATTAAGATTGGAAAAGTTTCTACAAACTCAGCAGTATGCGGATCTTCCTCGTACCAACGTTCATAATTGCTTAATAAACATTTTTCGCGAATATCTTCGCGCATTTGTCCACCATCATGAATGGCAGCACAAACGTAAGGAATGTATTCGTCGATTTTTATTTTGAATGATTCGTCTTCTGCATAAGCTTCAAATACAATTTCGTTCTCAATATTCTCTAAAATTTGCTGTATACTTATGGATTTCATGCTTTAAATTCTTTATATTTCTCCAATAACATCGACACGATTTGTTTCTGAATTTCGTTGTTATTGTTTACATTATTGTGAGGAACAATTCCTCCAGGACTTACTACATTTAGCTCAACCATTTTTCCGTTAATCAAATCGATACCACAAAAATAAATTCCATCTTCATTTAATTGTTTTCCTATTTTACGGCACAATTCTAACTCATGTTCACTCATTTCGTGTCTAATCGCAGAACCACCAGCCGAAATATTAGAACGATGATCGCCTTCTGCAGGAACACGCATAATTGCACCAATCGGTTCACCATTAATCACAATGGCGCGAACATCACCTTTTTCTGCACCTTCTATATAATTTTGACAAATAATAGGCTGAGAATATCCGGTATGATTGATATAAAAATCGCAAATCGAGCTTAAGTTACCAATATTTTTTCGTTCGAAAAGTATAACACCTTTACCACCCATTCCGTCTAAAGGTTTGATGATAAATTTCTCGAAATTATTTTCTTCTACAAACGATTTTATCAAATCAATATCTTTTGTAATAAGTGTTTGAGGAACAATTGTTTCTAGACCATCATCAAAAGAAGCGGCGTATATTTTATTATTTGCTTTACGTAATCCCGAAATTTTATTCACGAAGAAAACTTTATCTTCGATTAATTCTAACATATTCAACAAAAGCGGATCAATTGGTGGATCGGCTCTCATAAAAATTATGTCAAATTCGGTCAAATCTTTTATACTACTTTCAAATTTCATGGTGTGATAAAATTCAACACAATCATTTGTTTCTGTAGTTATCATCTTTTTGCAGTTTCCTACAACTTTGCCTTTGGCAATAGAGATATCTTTTTTTGTTAAATAGGATACTTCAAATCCACGATCTACGCATTCTTTAATAATTCGCATAGTGGTGTCTTTTCCTGGTTCAACCTTGTCCCAAGGATACATTACGAAGCATATTTTCATATAAATAAAAAGGGTATTAAAATCAATGCAATAATAACTAAAAGTTTGATACAAAAAATGATCTATAAAAAATTATAGAATATTTATTTTTATTCTATGAAAGATATTGATTTCTAATGATTAATAAAAGAAAATGGTGATTGATTTTTTAATTTCAATCACCATTTGGTTGGTAAACTATAAACTATTTATTTCTTAAACGATCAATTGTTTCTTGAACTTTAGGATCATCAGCTTTCACACTGTAATAATCTGCAATTTTTCCATTTTGATCAAGAACCAAATATCTTGGTATCCAATTTAAATCAATCCCTGTGCCAAAATTGCCTTTCCAGTTGTTTCCTAAGTAAAAGTGTTGACCTTCAATTTGATATTTTTTAATACCATTTTTCCAAGCTTCCTCATTCTTGTCCATTGAAAGGTAAACAAAGGTTACGTCAGGATTTTTTTCGTGCAAAGATTTCAAAGCTGGCATGTTTTTGATACAATCTCCACACCAAGTTGCCCATAAATCCAACAAGACAATTTTTCCTTTATAGTTCGAAAAAACTTTTTCGATGGTTGCCGAATTTCCTTCTAAATCAACTACGCTATCTTGCAAAGCTGTTGCGGGAAATTCAGTTTTCATCACTGACGGAATTTTTTGCGAAAATGCATTAATTCCGACAAATAATATTAAAACGCTAATTATTTTTCTCATGATAATTTTTTATCGATTTCATGTATTTACAAAATCTATACCAATTCAGTAGACTTTAAAGCAAAGGTAAATATTTATTTCTAATCATTGCAAAAAGATGTAATTTTGTTTCATGCAAAAATATCTGATTATTGGGCTTGGTAATATTGGTGCTCAATACGAAAATACTCGTCATAATATTGGTTTCAAGGTTGTTGAAGAAGTTGCTAAAAAAGTTGATGCTAAATTTTCACCATCAAATTTTGGTGAAGTAGCACAGTTTAAATATAAAGCGCGTCCAGTTACGTTGTTAAAACCAAATACATACATGAATTTGAGTGGAGATGCGGTTCGTTTTTGGATGAAAAAAGAAAATATTTCGTTAGAAAATATTTTTGTCATTACAGATGATTTGAACTTGCCTTTCGGAACAATTCGTATGCGTGGAAAAGGTAGCGATGGTGGACACAATGGTTTGAAGGATATTCAAAATAAAGTTGGCGGACAAAATTATGCGCGATTACGCTTTGGTGTAGGAAATGAGTTTTCGGAAGGTAAACAAGTGGATTATGTGTTAGGCGATTGGTCGGCAGAAGAAAATGAAAAAATGAATGAACGATTGAATTTGGCTGCTGATGCAGTTTTGTCGTTTATTTTTCAAGGATTAGGTAATACAATGAATCAATATAATGGTAAATAAAATTTTAGGAGTTGCAATGATTGCAGGAACACTTTTTTTAGGTTCTTGTGCAAGCAATTCGTCAAGTTTAGAAGGAAAAGAAGCGAAAATAGAAGAAATAACTTCGACATTAGATAATGTAAATGAAATTAATTTCAAGAGTAAAAAGAATGTTTTGTTAGACGTTCGTACACCTAAAGAGTTTGCTGAAGGTCATGTTCCTGGAGCGGTAAATATAGACGTGAAAAATCCAAATTTCGAAGAAGAAATTCAGAAATTAGATACAAAAAAGAATTATTTCATTTATTGCAAATCTGGTGTTAGAGCAAAATTAGCAACAGAAAAAATGCAAGAAAAAGGTTTCAAAAATGCGAAGAATTTCAAAGATGGAATGTCAACGTACAAAGGAACTGTAACAAAATAATGGAAGGATTTCGTCCCGAAATATTAAAAGAAATTGTCACAACTAAAATGCCTTTCGGTAAATACGAAGGGCGATTGTTGTGCGATTTACCTGTTTCTTATTTGGAATGGTTTGTTGGTAAAGGTGGTTTTCCGAAAGGGAAATTAGGAATTCTTTTATCCACTGTTTACGAAATAAAATTAAATGGTTTAGAAGATATTATCTACGAATTGAAACGTCAATTTGGTTAAACTTCTATTTGATAGATTCTCGATTCTTCTTCCCACGGATGATAGCCTTGTCCAATATATTCAAAACCTAACTTTTCGTAATATCCTACATGATCTGTGCAAAGGTTTAAATAATTGAATCCAAACTTTTTAGTGTCTTCTTTAGCTTTATCAATTAAAAGAGACGCATAATTATTACCTCTTTCTTCTTCATTAATATAAATTGCGCAAATCCATGGATAAAGATCCATTCTACTGATAAAATCGTTTGTAATTAATCCTGCACATCCAATAATTTCATTTTCTTTTAACAATAAATACCACTGCGGCAAAGGATTCTCAGCATGAACAGCATGTGTGATACAATCTTCGTAAATAATCGGAGAAACTTCACTCCAACTTTCTTGTAAAAAAGCAATTGCTTGCTTTAAATAATCTTTTTCCTCTCTTACTGAAATAACTTTTAGCATAATTCTTTTATTTAGTTTCCCATTCATAAAAATTTGCATCATCACGCAATTGAAATCCAGCACTTGGATATAATGAATTTCCAATACCATTCGTAACACTTGTTTCTAATAACATTGCACAAGCATCTGTTTTGCGACACAGATTTTTTGCCTCTTCTATCAATTCTCTTGAAAAACCTTTTCCTCGAAATTCTGGCGAAACAAATAAATCATTCAAAATCCAGAAACGTTTCATTCGAGTAGATGAAAATGAAGGAAATAATTGTACAAAACCAACTGCTTTTTCGTCTTTATTATAGGTTAAAAAGATAACCGATTCGTCATTTACAATTCTGGCTTCTAGAAATTCTTCCGCTGCTTTTACATCAGATTTCTTATCATAAAATTGACGATACGCATCAAATAAAGGAACCAATTCTTCTAAATTATTTATAGTAGCTTGTTTTGTCATGATTTTTAAATTTTCGATAAATTATTATTACATATAAGATTAGAAATGCTAAAAAAGCTATAATTATAAAATAATTTCTTTTATTATGAATAGATTTTGAAATTAAAATTTGATTGCCTTTTTCTAACTGAATGATAGAAATTGTATTTTGATATTTTTGAGGTTTTTCATAATAAATGTTTACATAATCTCCTTTTTTAATTTTTTGAGTTATAAGGTGTTTTTTGATTGAATACGAATATTTATTTGAATCATTTTCCAATTTTAGAAAAAACACCATCTTTTTATTAGAAAGATTTCGAAGACTTTTTTGTCTATATATACTTTCAGATAAACCAATTTCTGATACTTTTCCTTTAATTAAATTGCTTTCAGAAGTATTTATATCTATGATAGAATTAATTATTAAAAAAATTAATACTATTGGAAGAATAGAAAAGGTTATCCATTTTTTTAAAGCAGAAATACTCAAATTATTAAATTAAAAAATTATCCATACAAATTACTTCCATCCAAATATTCCCAAACTTTTGGAGGTAACATAGGTTTTATATTTTTTCTAGCTTTTATTGCATTTCGAATAAATGTAGAAGAAATTTCCATCAAAGGCGCTTCAACCATTTCGACATTATCCAAATTTTCTTCTTGCGAATAACCAGGACGCGGATAAACATACAATTGATAATCGCGCATTAAAATCTCGGTATTTTTCCATTTTGAAATTCCATCCAAATTATCAGAACCCATAATCAGTGCAAAGTTATGCTCAGGAAATTTTTCGTTTAGATGAATTAATGTATCAATTGTGTACGAAGGTTTCGGTAACGTAAATTCGATGTTCGACGCACGAAGATTAGGATAATCTTTAATCGCTAATTCTACCATTTCTAATCGATCATATTCATTTGCTAAAGAACTTTTTTTCTTCAATGGATTTTGAGGCGAAACCACAAACCAAACCTGATCTAAATCGGTGAATTGTTGAAAATGATTGGCAATAATTAAATGTCCGACATGAATAGGGTTGAATGATCCAAAATATAAACCGACCTTCATAAAATTGATTTTTTAGAAAAACAAAAATACGATAATTGTAGAATAAAAAAATCCAGCCGAAGCTGGATTATATGTTTAGAATTTCACTAATTCTTTATATAGCTTGTGCGTTGGAAGTCCCATTACATTGAAATAACTTCCATTCATATTATCTACACCAATATAACCAATCCATTCCTGAACTCCATAAGCGCCTGCTTTATCGAAAGGTTTGTAATTATCAATGTAGAAATAAATTTCTTCATCTGTTAAATCTGCGAAAGTAACTTGCGTTTCGTCTGAAAAAGTAACTTCTTTTTCTAAAGAACGAATTGTAACTGATGTATAAACAGAATGTGTTTTTCCGCTTAATTTTTTAATCATTTCGTACGCTTCTTCTCTATTCGAAGCTTTTTCTAACGATTCATCATCTACCCAAACAGTTGTATCCGATGTAATAATCAAATCATTTGGTTGAATATTTGTATAAGCTTTTGCTTTTTTAGCGGAAAGATATTCGGTGATTTGTTCTTTCTTGAATTCGTTGCGATCAAATGTTTCGTCAATATCCAATGAAATTGTCGAAAATTTCAATCCTAATCCAGCTAAAAGTTCTTTTCTTCTTGGCGATTGTGATGCCAAAATGATATTGGTATCTTTTAATTTTTCTGTTAATAACATTTCAAATTCTTTTATACAGAAGCTACTTCTTCTGCATTATACCATTTGTTTTGAACTTTCAAAATTTGTTCTAATAGATCGCGAACGCAACCTTTCCCTCCGTTTTCTGGTGAAATATATTCTGAAGCTTTGCGTACATCCATACAAGCATCGTTAGGACAAGCTGATAATCCAACTAAATTCATCACAGCTAAATCTGGATAATCATCGCCCATATAAGCAATTTCATCAGGATCTAATCCATAAGAAAAAAGTAAATCTTCGAAAGCTTCTACTTTATCACGTTTATTCACGTAGATATCTGTTAAGCCTAAATATTTTAAACGATTTACAACAGCTTCATCTCTTCCTCCAGTGATCACCGCAATTCGTATTCCTTGTTTGATGGCTAATTGCATCGCATAACCATCACGCGTATTCATTGTTCTCACCATTTCGCCAGTTGGTAATAAAATTAAATTTCCATCTGTCAAAACTCCATCCACATCTAAAATAACGGTTTTAATGTTATTTAGTTTTTCTTTATAACTTATCATTTTTCGTAAACTCGTTTGATTGAATCTGTCAATATTTGGTAAATCTGTAATAATCTCGAATCATCTTGTAAGGCCTCTAAATGACGATCAATAATGACTTGATCTCCACGTTTGGCCGGACCAGTTTGCGCATCTTTCGGACTCATTTCGATCACTTTATTTGCTGTTTCTTGTATAAGAGGCAACAAAACATCGAACGGAACATTGTTTTGCTCACAAATATTTCCTGCGATATAATATAAATGATTGACAAAATTATTTGCCCAAACACCTGTCATATGCACTTGCATTCTACTTGCAAAATTAAGTTCGTGAACTTCGTTTGAAATTCGATTTCCTAAATCATTCAACGTCTTTAAATCCTCAGGATTTTCGGCTTCGATAAAAAACGGAATATTATCATAACGCATTGTTCTTTCTTTCGAAAAAGTTTGCAACGGATAAAAAACGCCTTTTCGGTAATCGCCTTTCAGAACAAACATTGGAGACGAACCAGAAGTATGTACAACCAAAACATCATCATACGGAATATAATGAGAAAACTCTTCGATTCCAGAATCTGCACTCGCAATAATATAAATGTCTGCTTTTTCTATTTCAGAAATTTTATCGGTATACGAAATTCTATTTGCTTCTCCGATTTCTCTAGCGTGTTCTAATGTTCTATTGAAAATTTGTCGAACATTGCAAGTGTTTTCGATTAATGCACGAGTTAAGTGAAACGCAACATTTCCCGCACCTAATATGACAATTGAACTCAATGTTTTAGCAATTTTTTGATTAATATTAATTGAATGATAAATGTAAGTTTTTCAGTCGAGGAAAAAAATTTTAAAAAAAATTAAAAATTCTTGTAACATTATTGAAGTTGTTGCGTCTTATTAGTAAAATCATCCAACGATTAGGTTTACGTATTATGCAAAACATAGTACTTGAAAAATAAAAAAAGGTTAAATATTTTGTAACAAAACATTTTTTAAAACGTCTAATTAGGAAAAAGTACGGACAACTCTTATTATGTATTATGTAAAACATAGTACTATTAAAAAATATTAACTATGAGATTAAACAAATTTACTTTAGCTATTCTTTTCTCCGTTTGCTCTATTTACGGATTCTCGCAGGAACAACATCCTGTGAAAGGAAAGATTGAAAATGCAAAAAATGAAGCGGTTGGTATGGCTGCTATTCAGATTTATAAAGCAGATTCAAAAGAATTATTCGATGAAGTGTATGCGAATGCAGACGGAACATTCGAGATTCCAGATTTAGAAGACGGAAGTTATCGTTTGGTGATTACAGAATTTGGTTATCAACAATCTGTAACAACTGCAGAAGTAAAAGGAGGTGAGTTAAATTTAGGTAACATCATTTTACAAGCAGAAAAAGCCGAAACAGTTGAACTGAAAGGAGCATTTGTTCGTGCGCAAACTTCACAATATCGTAATGAAATAGATAAACGTGTTGTAGAAGTGGGGAACGATTTAGTTTCTGCTGGTACAGACGCTGCATCGGTTCTGAATAATATTCCTTCAGTTAATGTTGACCAACAATCAGGTGCTTTATCGTTGAGAGGAAATGAAAATGTAAAAGTTTATGTAGATGGTAAGCCGTCGTCTCAATCTGCAGCTCAATTACTGAAACAAATTCCTTCTAATCAAATTCAACGTATAGAAATTATCACAAATCCGTCTGCTAAATATGAAGCTGATGGAAAATCTGGAATCATTAATATCGTATTGGTAAAAGGACAGAAAAAAGGGTATAATGTTGGTTTGATTGCTGGTTATGAACAAGGAAATAAAAGCCGTTTTAATACATCATTGAATACAAATGTGAATGTAGGAAAGTTCAATTTATTTGGAAATATTAATTACGCTGATCGTCCATCAAAACAAAATGGTATTGGACGTAATTATGATGATCAAATTGATCAGTTGTTTGATATTCAGAATAATAAAAATAGAAATTTATCTTATAAAGCAGGTTTTGACTGGTTTATTAATGATCAAAATGCATTGACAGTTTATACAAATCAATGGAATGGAGATCATAATGCGTTAATTAATACAAATATTTTACAAGGTGTAAAAAATGATTTGAATAGAAATGATATTTGGTCAGATTCAAAAAGTTCGGATTATAGTTTAAACTTCAAACATGATTTCAAAAAAGAAGATCATAATATTATTTTGGATGCATTTTATTCGACAAGTAAAGAAGATGATGATAGAGATTACACCAACACATACCCAAAAAGTAAGTTCTATCAAGAATATCGAAATGATAAAACAACGAATACTCGAATCAATTTAGATTATACGAATCAAATAAAAGATGCTGGAAAATTAGAAGCAGGTTTACAATTCAGAAGAGAAACGAATGATAATATTTTAAGATCTACAGATGTAATTACTGAAAATGCTGTAAACTTTAATCCAAATGTTGATTTTGAATTTGAGCGTAAATTCTTCTCGGGTTACGCGAATTATAAACAAAAATTTAACAAATTCGGAGCTCAAATAGGATTGAGATTAGAACGTGTAGAGGATGATGGAAATTGGTTATTTGCGCCTAATAACTCTGGAACTTTGAAAAAAGATTATACAGATTTATTTCCATCTGCTTTCTTAACATATGATTTGACAGAAAAGGATCAATTATCATTTAACTATAGTAGAAGAATTGATCGTCCAGGAATGTATCAGTTAACACCTGTACCTCAGTTTACGACAGCTTTAATGTCAAGTAAAGGTAATCCAGAACTTAATCCAGAATATACAAACTCAATTGAATTAGGGTATTTGAAACAATTGAAAAAAGGATCAATTTCAGGAAATTTATTTTACCGTCATGTAACTGATAATATTATTCAGACTTTCAAAAAAGATCCAGAAGTAGAATCAGCTTTTATACAATATAATATGAACTATGATAAAGTGAATAGTTATGGAGTTGAAGCAAGCTGGAACTATAAATTAACTAAATGGATGAGTACTTATCTTGCCGGAGATTTTACTTCATCAGAAATGCAAAGTGTTATAGAGGATGAAAATAATAATCCTGTTGTTAAGAAAATTACAGCGAATACATTGTCATTGAGAATGAATAATACTTATACATTAACAAAACAATTAAGTTTACAACAATTTGGATTCTTTAGAGGTAAAACTAAATTTTTACAAGGAGAAATGTTGGAAATGTGGCGTATGGATTTAGGTTTACGTTACACGTTTATGGATGGAAAAGCTTCTTTGTCTGCTCGTGTTAATGATGTTTTCAAAACGATGCGTGCAAGAGTTCATATGGATGATCCGTATAATGGATATGCTAATTTCAATTGGGAATCTCAAACTGCTTATTTAGGATTTACCTACAATTTTGGAGGAAAAGTTAAATCAAGAACTGAAGCTCAACAGAATAAAACTGAGCAAAATGGTGGTGGAATAGGATTACAATAAATTAAAAACATTCTTCATTTAAATATTCTTAAAACGAAAAAGAGTTCCGAAATAATTTTTGGAACTCTTTTTTTATTGGGTTAAAATTATATTTTTATTGAACTTCTTTTTTAAAAAATTTATTCAATGTTACAGCGATGGCACCGTCTCCAGTCACATTTCCTGCTGTCCCGAAACTATCCATTGCGATATAAAGTGCAATCATCAACGCTTGATTTTCTGCATTAAATCCTAACATCGACGCAATAATACCAATTGCTGCCATAATCGCTCCACCAGGAACTCCAGGCGCTGCAACCATCGCAATTCCAAGCATCATCATAAATCCTAAAAATTGAAGAAAATCAATTTCTATTCCTTGGATTAACATCAATGCTATACAACAACAAACGATTTTTAACATCGAACCAGATAAATGAATTGTCGCACACAACGGCACTGCGAAATTGGCAATTTCGTCGCGAACTCCAATTTTCTTTACTTGCGCAATTGTTACAGGAATTGTAGCCGCAGAAGATTGTGTTCCTAAGGCTGTGAAATACGCTGGTAACATCAATTTCAACATAGTGAAAGGATTCTTTTTTGCGATAATTCCGGCAATTGTAAATTGAAGCACTAACAAGAAAACATGTAGCACGAAAATTACACCAATTATTTTCAAAAATACATTCATAATTGTTACCACTTGCCCTGAATATGACATGTTCAAGAAGATTCCGAAAATGAATATTGGTAATAATGGAATGATTAAATTTTGAATTAAATACGTAATAATTGATTCGAAATCATCTGCAAATTTCCCAGAAGTTGAATCTTTTAATCGTGATAATCCGATTCCGAAAAGAAATGAAAAAACTAAACCTGGCATTACACCAAATAATGGAGGAAATTCTATCGAAAAGTACGGTGCAAATTCTTTTGTTTTTTCGGCTAAATTAATTTGACCAGTTTGATGTTCTAATAAACTTGGAAATACAGACATACTTACAGAATAGCCTAATAATCCTGAAAAAATGGTTGATCCGTAAGCAATTAAAACGGTTGCTAATAATAATTTTCCGGCTGTTTGACCTAATCTTCCAATTGATGGAACGATTAATCCAACAATGATTAATGGGATTAAAAAGTTAAGTAATTCGCTAAAAAAATCATTGAAAGTCATAAAAATACGACCAATAGCTTCTGGTATTATTCCGCCGAGTGAAATTCCAAGTACAATGGCAAGAATAACTTTTACGAGTAAATTGTCTTTAAGTTTGTGCATAGTCAAATTTAGAAAAAATCCGTTCAATTCAAGGTTTTAATTCTAAATGTTGATAAAAAGAAAAAAGCGATACTAAAATTTAGCATCGCTTTTTGGTATATAATTTTTGATAAAATTATTTTTTAGGTAAACGTACAATTCGGCTTGCATCGTTCGTATAAGCTTTGCTTCCGCTTATTTTTTTGTATGCAAACTTCGATGCCAAACGTGTATTTTCTGTTGTAATATTGTTGGTAACATCACCTTTATTATTCATTCTGTCCACAATATCGTACGTTACATCGTAACCTAATTGCTCGTAACGCGTCGGAAATTCACAATAAACTTCCTTGAAATCTTTGATTACACTTTGCACTTCCGTATCTCTTGTATTGATTAATCGCGCAGTACTAAACACAAAACCAAATTCACGGAATGCATCAATATTCTTCGCATTATCTGCACTATAAACATCATAAACCGAAACTGATTTTATCCCGAAAGCTTTGATATTGTCTTTGTTAAATGTTTTTAATTTATCTAAATATTGTTTTCCCAAATTATCATCATCACCAACTAAAACCGTAATAATTGGCGTATAATAATCTTCGCCGTTCACTTTATCGTGTGGTTGAACAATTTTTGCAACGCTATCTACAATCACAACATTTGCTTTCAACTGTTTTTCCAATTGCTTTTTCGTGTAATTTGCTAACTCTTGATCGTCACGATTTGTCAACAAATAAACTTGTTCTCCACCAAAGTTTTTCCCAATTTCTTCGATAATTTGATCTGCGATTACTTCATCTTTTGGATTAGAAATCAATAAATCATTGAAAGAATTTAACGAATCGTCATTTGCATAAGGCGAAATCACCGCGATACCAGAATTGCTGAAGAAATTCGCTACTTCCGTAACATCAGACGTGTTTAAAGGTCCTATAACAGCATCCGTTTTACTAAAATCTGTTGTTGATAAAATATCTTGTAAGTTTCCGCTTTTCGTATCGATCACTTTTACATTTACATTTTTACCTTTTTTTGCTAAACGAGTCAACGCCAATTTAGCTCCAGTAAAAAATTGCATCGCTTGCGAATTTTTCAATTGCGGATTATTTGCAACATCAAAAGGTAGCATAATCGCAACATTAATTTCGTTGTCGTTCGCACGTTTCAGCTTTCCTGCAGTTCCGTATTTGATGATTTTAGCATTTTTTTGCAATGGAATTTTAAGTGTCATTCCAGCTTTTAAACCATTGATTAAATCAGGATTTAAACGTAATAATTCATCTAAATTTGTGTTGTATTTTTCTAAAATTCCGTAAGCCGAATCTCCATTCTGGACAACATAATTAATCGTATTTTCTTCAATCACAACAGAACCAGATTTTTTAGGAATTGTAATCACCATTCCTTCTTTTACAGCTGTTTGTAAAGCTGGATTTTCTGCATATAAATCGTCAACACTTACATTATATTGTTTTGCTAAAGTGTATAAAGTTTCTCCTTTTTTGATTAAATGTGTTCCTTTTGGAACAGAAAAAACTTTGTTTGTTACATCTTTTGGAAGCTTGATAACATCACCAACTTCTAAACCTCTTTCTTTGATTTGAGGGTTTAATGAGTTCAATGTTTCCTCCGAAATTTTATATTTTTTTGTCAAATTGTAAACCGTTTCTTTCGGCTCAATTGTAATATATTGATAATTATCGTCTGAAGTATTTACGTTTGACGGAGGCGTTTGTGTATTGGTTTCAGTTGGTTTGGTTGTCGTAGTTCCTTTACCTGGAATCACAATCAAATCACCTGGATGAATCCCATTTTTTTCAATTTTAGGATTGGCTTTATACAATTCTTCTTGCGAAACACCATATTGTTTTGAAATTCCGTAAACGGTTTCTTTTGCTTGAACTGTATGCGTTTTTTGTTGAGCATAAAGTGCTGATGCACCAACAAATAACAATAAAGCTAATATTTTTTTCATTTAGATGAATTTTCGTGGTCAAATATACAAATTATGTTTTGTTTAGAGTTCCTCTTTCAATGTATTTATGATGAACTCAAATTCAAAAGGTCGAAGACTATCTTCAATAAAATCAATGAAATACTGAATATTAATGTAATCAAAATCAGCAAAATTTTTCACACGTTCTTGCAAACCATTTTGTTGAGAAAGATCATTCAGTAATTGCTCGATTCTCTTGAATAAATCTTCATTTTTTTTCACTTCTGCATGCACTAAACGTTGTTTTATTTTCTCAAAACCTTTCAACTGTTTTGTACGCTGCGCTTGTATCATATCCGCAAAAGAAGATTCTGTTAACGAACTCAAATGTTCCAAACGATCAAAAATGCTTTTTAATTCTTCTTCCAGTTCAGGAAGTTTTGGAGCAATTTCTGACGAATTTATCGAACGTTTTTTTGTGATTGCTAAACTATTCGAAAATAAATCTTCGTTTGATAAATCTAATTTTTGTTGTTTTTCGTATTGTTTTTCAGTTCGGATTAACAATGAATTTCTCAAAACTAAAAGTGGAAAATCAACTTCAAATTGATTGAACATTTCTTTCAATTGTAACCAGTAAGCTATTTCGCCTCCGCCGCCAACATAGGCAACATTTGGTAAAATTGTTTCTTGGTACAAAGGTCTCAAAATCACATTTGGACTAAATTTATCCGGATTTTGACGTAAATCGGCAACAATTTCTTCTTTCGAAAATTTGATTGATGTGTTATTGACAAAATACGTTCCATTTTTTTCAACAACTCGTTCGCGCGAATTATCTTGATTGATATAAAATAAATTTATTTCACGAGGATTCACTTGAATCGAATACCCCAATTGTTCTAATTTCTCATTCTGAGGAATCACTTTTTTAAATGATGTTGACTGAAATAATTCTTCCTCAAAAGTTGGAATCATTAGTTTTTTTAATTCTTTATCATCTCCATCAATCATCAGCAATCCAAGATCTTTGAATAATAAATGAACCAATTTTCGTGTTGCATCCGTCAAATTATCATTTGATAAATAAGAAGCTTCAATTAGATTTTGTAATTCAGTTTTCTTTTTTCCATTTGGAAGAAGTGACAAAAATGAATCAAAAACTTTTTGTAAACCATCTGTTGATAAACGTCCAACTGGTCCGCCAAACTCTTTTTCCCAATGAATAATTCGATCTCCAAATTTGAAATGATTAATTTCTTCGAAATCGTGATCTTCTGTCGCCATCCAAAACATCGGAACAAAATTGATTTCACTTTGTTCATTATTTAATTCCTCGCATGCTTTGATCACTTGCAAAATCTTATAAAAAAAGAAGATTGGACCTGTAAATAAATTTAACTGGTGTCCAGTCGTAATTGTTACTGTATTCTTTTCTCTTAATTTTTGTAGATTATTTTGTTGCTTTTCCGATAAATCTAAATGACTCAATTGTTTCGAAATTTGGTCAACAAGAATTTCTCTATTTTTATAATGTTCAAGCTTATTTTTCGCTTGTTTTATATAGTTTTCTTTGGTTGGAAATAGGTTGTAGAAGTCTTTCAAATTCTCATCTTGATTGATATAATTTAACATCAATTTTGAGAAATAATTTGAATCCTTAAGTGATATTGTTTCCATTTAATTTTTATTAATCGTTTGATGTACATCCATTGCTCTGTCCGTTGCAAAAATGTCGACACCATCTTTTTCTAAATCGCGGTAAAGTTGTCCATTTCTCGCCGAAGCACTTTTGTCTAAGTTTCCTAATGTTCCAAAAATGACCAAAATATCCTTGTCATGAATTTTATTTATAAATGATTTATCATTGCGTCGAGTTCCCGTAAATGCAACCATTTTGTCTGTCGGGATTCCGCTGTTCATCATTTCATTAAATTCTCGTTCGTTTCGCATCGAAACAGACAATAACATATCTGGCACAAGTTGATGCAACTTTTTCGCTTGACCAATTGTATACGTCACCAAAACAACCTGTTTTTGCATGTTAGCTTGTTCTATTGTCTTTACAATATCACGGTAATCAACACTTTTTTTGATGTCAACCATAAAATAAATTGGTTTACTTTTTCCCCAATTTAGTGCTTCTGCAAAAGTCGGAATTTTGTATGACGTTTGTTGTCCAAAATCATCTACCAAAAAGTATTCCTTAATGGTTTTTAAGTCAACTTGATTGACATCTTGTCGCCCTGTGCTTGTTCGTTGCAACGAATTATCGTGCATTAAAATAAGTTGATTATCCTTTGTTTCGGCAACATCAATCTCAAAAATTTGTATTCCTTTTTGATAAAGATGTTCAAAAGTTTCGACACAATTTTCGGGAAAACCATGTATTCCACTTCCTCCACGATGCGCGCTGACAAAGTTTTTATTTTTGGTCGAATATTTGAAGGATATTTCTTCGAATGAAGTATTTTGATGTGTTTCGGATTGATTTTTCTTCGGATTACAACTAAAAATAGTCAGTAAACTGAACATTAAAATTCCGAGATAATATCGTTTAAAATAATTGAAATTCATATTTTTAAATAAAAAATTAAATTAATTCATCCTAAAATTGCGAATGAAGCTGTAAATTTAAACTGAAAATATTCAACAAAATAAATTATTATGGGACTTAGAACTTTTTTGAAAAGAATTTTAGGAAAAACGGAAACTGCGATTGATGTTGCAGGTGATAAATTTGACGATGTTTCGGCAACTGTAAAAAAAGCAGGAACATTGATTGCAGATGACGCATCGGATTTTGCGCGTAAAACAATCAATAATTTAAAAGATGCTTCAGGTGATTTGAAAGAGCAATCGAAAGAAGCCGCTAAAGATTTTAAAGAAAGATCGAAACAAGATTATAACAATGTAAAGGATATTGCGGAAAAGCAAATGAAAGAAACAAGTGCTTTTGTGAAAGAGAAAGTTTCGGATTTGAAAGAAACTTTTAAAGAAGAGAAAACAGAATTGGAAGAAAAAGCAGATGAGTTAAAAACAAAAGCCGAAAATAAATTAGACGAAGCTTCTGAAGACATTAAAAAAGAGACAAACGATTAAAGAGTCTTTATTTATCAAGTTTATTACAATTTATAAATGTTAAATTTAATATTAGTTATTGATTATTATAAAATTGGTTTAATTTTTGATTTAATAATTTTTCCTCGAAATAATTAAAATGACTGAATACAAAGATCTTGAACCTTCTAAAAATACTAAATATAAAAATGAATTCGTAAAGAATATTATTATTGCTGTTTTAGCAGTTGCCCTCTTATTAGCTATTGCGTATATTGTATATTCTAAAGAGGCAAATGCAAAATCTTCGATAGAAATGCAAAGTGATATCAATGATTTGGAACGATCTAGAGAAATTCTAAAACAAGAATTACGTATAATTAGATCAGATTTTGATGATGCTAAAACTCGTGTTGTAAAAAAAGATTCTTCTTTAAGTTATCAAGATCGATTGATTTTGGAAAAACAAAAAGAGATACAATCAATCTTAAATAAAGAAGGAATTACAAGTGGAGAATTGCAGCGTGCTAAACGTTTGATAACCTCTTTACAAGCAGATATTAAAGTTTATAAAGAAGAAATTGTTCGCTTGAAAGATGAAAATAAAAAGCTGACAAACAAGAATACAGAGTTAACTTCGGAAAATTCTCATTTGAATGAGCAGAAAAAAACTGTTGAATCAAATTTGAGTACTGAAAAAGAAAATCATCAGAATTTAATAAAAGAGACAAATTCTACTTTATCGATTTCAAATTATACGATTAAAGGTGTGCGAGTAAAATCAAGCGGAAAAGAAGTGGAAACAACGCGAGCAAGAAGAATTGATAAGGTTAGAGTATCTTTTGATTTGGATAAAAACTTGAATGCGACTTCAGAAACCAAAGAATTGTATGTATCTATTTATAAACCAAGCGGCGAGATAGGAAAATTTAAAGGTGCTGATGCTGGTGAAACAACTTTACGTTCTGGATCTTCTGTAGAATATTCTGATCGTGTAAAAGTTAATTACAATAATATGTCTGGTTCAAGAGTTAATTTTGACTGGGTTGATTATGATTTTCCAAAAGGTGAATATAAAATCGATATTTACCAAAATGGATATAAAGTTGGTCAAAATATAATTACACTTCGATAAATATTAAAATTATAAATCCATAAAAAAATCTCTTCAGTATTATTGAAGAGATTTTTTTATTTAACAATATTTTTCTTTCACCCCAAAAATAACCAAACTCAAAAAAAATACTCATTCCGATAACGACAATGATGTTGCCTAATCCAATTTCTATTGGGAAGAAAACTAATCGTATTGTGGAAATAATAGTTGTAAATAGAACTACTTTTAACCAAAAAATGTAATCAAATTTAGTTTTTAGAAGAATTTGTTTTGGCATTTTATAAATCCAAAAAGCTATAAAAATCGTACCTAAAAAAGTGCTAAAATGTTGTTGAAATTTATACCCTTTTACTTCGAAATTTTTGAAAGGAATTTGAACCCAAGTTTTCTGTAAAGCATGAAAATGTTTCGCAAAAAATCCCCATTCATGGGTAAAAGCATCCCAAGAAAGATGTGAATATGCACCTATTATAATTGAGAGAATTACAATTATCCAATGTTTTTTGAAATAATCAATCCAATCAAAAATTAGGAATTGAGCAAATCGTTCTTTAAAAAAATAAGGTAAATGATGAATTAAAACATTTCGGACAAATAAGTGAAAAACGAAACAATAAATAAGAGCAATTGGTAAATCAAAATACAAAACGCCTCAAAACAAATGAATATACGTCGCTACAATCTCCATTCGAGAGAAATATTCTAAATCTGGCGACATCGAACCAATGATTAATCCCGTCATCGAAAACCAATTCGATTTTAGCTTTTTTAGCGCAAGAACAATTGCTGGATGGCAAAAAGTTAGTGGCATTTAGGTTTTATTTTGATGCAAAGTAAATCAAAATATCCATTAATTACCAAAACGTTTGATGTTAACTTTTCGCTCCTTAATTTTCAAAATAAGCGGTTCATATTCTGTATTTTGTTCCTTTTCTACCGTTACTTTATTCAAATATGTTTTTGCATAAACATGTTCTGGTAAACTATTTTCTACAAGATGAAACGTATAATTTCCGACAGGTAAAAAAGCTGTATATTCACCTCTATCATTTGTTTTAACTGTAAAAACCTGTCCATTTTCGTGATTAAAAATCAATGTAAATCCGAATAAATTTGCCGAAACCTGATACTCCAAATTTGAAGATAATTCATACTCAACTTTTCCTCTCACAATACCAGTTTGTTGCATTGGAATAGAAATAGAAGTCGTTTTCGCATTGATATTAACCGCGAAATCTTGTGCAAACCATTTTTGTCCAGGAAGTTTGATTATATAATTACCATAAGGAACTTTTTTATACTTGATATTTCCTTCTAAATCTGTAATAAAATTCGTTTCATTTATCTTTACATTACGACTATCAGCCACTTTATCACCTTCATCAAAAATACCATTTGCATTGTAATCATAAAACACAAACAAATTCAATGTTCCGTCTTTTACATCTGTCACAGTGCGTTTCGCAGGCAAATTATATTGAACACCAACCTGCAAATAAGTTTGTTTGTTGTTAAAAGTTTTCGAATCATAATGACTAAAATTAGCTTGTGTACTCACAATAAAATTATCAATGGGTTGATAATCTAAAGAAGCTCCAAAAGTTAGAGTATTTCCAAAATTTTTGTCAATATTATAATAAGTAGAAACTGCTGTATTTAATTTTTTTTGAAAAAAGCTTTGACGAAAACTCGCCGAATTTGTAAAACGTTCTAATTGATGATTTAAATTATTCATCGAATAAACTTCTGCAATCATCATACTTCCTCTTTGATAAATTGAGTTTAACTGAAAGTTTTTAACACTCCACGTTAATTGTCCATAAACAATTGGATCAGCATTTCTCAATTCTTTTAGTTCAGAAAATCCTCCCAAAGCATTCAACACCAACTGATGCACACGAGAATTAGACAACCACGTAAATGTTCCGTTCAAATAAGCTGATTTAAAGTCCATCGGCATATACTTAAACGTCTCATAATTCAGAATATTTGATTTTTCTAAATTCAATTTAGGAGAAATCGAAACATTAAAATGACTTGCCAATTTGAATGATATACCCGTCTCAAAACGTAACGCTTTCGACTCATTCGCTTGTGTATAATTCATCAAATATGGATCGATAGATTTCGGATTGTTATTGGTAACCGTTAACGAAGACCACAACGAAAATTTAGAAAACGTTCGTTGAAAACGCTGATTAAGATACAATGCTCC
Source organism: Empedobacter sp. UBA3239 (assembly GCF_002362875.1). Taxonomy (NCBI): domain Bacteria; kingdom Pseudomonadati; phylum Bacteroidota; class Flavobacteriia; order Flavobacteriales; family Weeksellaceae; genus Empedobacter; species Empedobacter sp. UBA3239. The sequence continues at coordinate 67,680 of NZ_DEVJ01000063.1, forward strand.
ACGTCGTGTCCCCGGATAATATCCTGAGCTGTAATAATTGGAACTATAAAAATCAAATTTACCAATTGTTCCAGAAACATTTGCAGAAATCGACATCGAGTTTTCGACATTGTTCGTCTCTTTAAATTTTGATAAACCATACCCAAATTTCACTGAATGATTCCACTTATTTGGTGTAACCCATTTGTAACCATTTGTCAAAATAAAGTTCGTTGTAGAATAAGTTCTATCAAACAAAGCTGTTGTTTCTAATTCGTTTTTATCTTTTATTAAAAATCGTCCATTCGCAAAAGTTGTGTTGCTATTCTTGAAAACATCGTTCGTCAAATCATCTAATAAATTATAATTTTTTTCGACCGTTCCGACTACAATTCGGTTATCATTCTTATCATAATTATTAAACAACATCACTCCTCGTCCGTTAACTGGAATATCAAAATCGTTGTTATTGATTGATCCGATTAAAATTCCTTTGTCTTTGCGTTGATATTTCACCCAAGAATCTGTCAAAACCATGTCTTGATTCTTATTCCAAGTTGTTCCATTAATATTATATGCAAATTCATTCAACCCAACCGAAAATTCTTGATGAGCCATTAAGTTATAATTCGCATTAGCAGAATTAATATCGCGAGCAGTTAATCGAACATAATTTGAAGAAAAATTGGTCCAATTCTGATTTAGCATTGTTGGATCTATATACACACGATTGGAACTTGCATTCTGTATCGTAAAAAACACATTTCCTGCAAAATCTTTGGTCGTTGTATAACCCGAAACATTTGCCTGAAAACTTTCAATTTTAATCATATCTCGGTCGACATATTTAGAAAATCGAACAATTTTTTCTTGAAAAGCTTCAACTATAAGTCGTTTGTTATTATAAGTATAACTTCCTCTGAAATCAGGAAGTACATTGGTTAACAAAATTTCTTCGGCTTGATTTCCCATATTCATTACTTTTAATTCATAATGAATAGAATCTCCTTCTTGACGGTAAAAAATATTACTCTGGACAGGAAAAATTTTGATGTTTCTCTTTTGCAAAACAACAACTGAAGTAACAGATTTTCCTATTTCTTTTTTACTTAAAAAATCAATAATATTGAATTCTAAATCTAATTTCCCAGCCATTTGCGATTTACTCACCGTAAATTGCATAGGAATAAAAGCCTTCTTGTTTGGATTGATTTTTATTTGAAGATTATCTTGCGAATACGATTTTATAGCCGAAGGGATTTTAAGTGCCAGACGAGCATTTATCGTATCATTGGTTGTATTTTCTAATTGAAGAATAACAGAAAAGTTGTTGCTATCTTCTAATTTAACTTCTTTTATTGTACTAAATTTCAATCCGTTATTTATTGTTTGAGCACGCAAATTTTGTCCGCTAACAAGCATAAGCAGAATAAAAAATACGCTCCGAAAATAATTGATTGAAAAGAACATATTGTTTTACAAAGGTGTAATCGTGTACAACAAAGAAGTTGAATAATTCCCAGGTTTGCTATTCAAAATTTTATTATCCGACGGAGTTGTATAATAAATAATATTATACTTTTTTGAAGCTGTTTTAGAACTATTCGTCATCAATGATTGATTGTAATTCGAAAGTTTTATAACCTTAGAAAGATTATTTGTTTCGATGTCTTTTATCTGAACATTGATTGAATTTAATTCCAAATTCTGCGCATCACTTGATTGTAAATATTGATTAATCGACGAAACTTGAATATCGTAAGCTGTATCAGAAGAAACAATTAAGCCATTTTGATATTCTTTCTTCACACCATTTTTATAATCTTGTATCGTATTGAAAACCAATTCTCCATTTACAGCAGAACCATCGACCGCAATAGAAAACGTCGGAGCTGATTCGTAATTTCCGTTTGGACTAATTTGCATTTCAATCGAAAAAAGACTTTTTCCAATCACTGTTCCAAATTCATTCAATAAAGAAAACTCGAATTGAATTGGATAATTGTTCCATGATTTTAGAGCATTTAGATATGTTCCTGCATCAATCACAATATCATAATTCAAGACAATTGCTCCATATTTTCCTGCTGATGTTGCTATTGTTAAAGGAGAATTTCGAATAAAATAATTTGGAGAAAAACTCATCGCGATGTTATTCTGAATAACTCCTAATTGATTTATTGTAGGATAATTCTCTGAATAATATTGAGAAGTTGTATAATTATTGAATTTTAGCTTCAGTTTTTCAACAGGAAATTCTTTTTTCTCAGAATTTACAATAGGCGAAACAACACGCGCAACTAAAGACCAATTTTTATAATTTAAAGCACCATGCATGTGCATTCGTACAGTCACAACATTAGTCACCGTAACTCCACTACTTCCATTTACTGGCACCCAACCATTATTGTGGGCATCTAACGTAAACTGAGCAGACACTGCGATTGTCAACAATAATGTTATGGTTGAAACTATCTTCTGAAACAAGTTACTATTTATCATTTGAGAACGTCAATTCAGCAATTTTCAATTGATCATCTTTCTCAAAACTTAAAGTTGAGGTAACAATATACGAGCCTTTTGGCAAATCCTTTGGCAATGGTATATATACAATTCTTTTATCATTGGGTAAACTATAGAAAACTGCATCTTGCAATTTTGTTTGTTGACCATTTTCTTGGTTAATGATTTCATTTGTAATCGTTCCTTCGCTCCAAACATTTCCTTCATTGGAAATATTAAGCACCAAACGATTTTCAGTTTTATCGTAAACAAAATTTGTAAACTCTACATTTGTATCACGTGCAATATTTAATCGTTGATAAATTTTGATACCTGTACGAATCGAGAATATAATATTTTCTCCACTTTTATTTTGTCCAGCAATCGGATTTGTTTGCGTGATGTACATCATTGCTGTATGCACACTCTCTGTATTTATCTTTTCTGGAACTTGCATCAGAACTTCTATTTCTTTTGATTCTCTTGGCAAAAGTGTAAATGTATTACTTGGTAAAACTGTGATCCAGTTTGCATTACTTGTTGGTAAAGTATTAGGTTCAGAGACTACATTACCTCCAAACTCATCATACTTCCAATCATTAAAAGAAACAGACAACTCTAATGTATGTGCATCACTTACATTGGTTACCAAAATCTTTTTACGCTCAGACTCACCAGGATTTAACGCAAAATAAGTCCTTGGTGGACTTACAGAAATACCTGATTGTGCACTAATCTTAGTTGAAATGATTAATGCTAAAAAAGAAACGATTGTTAAAAAACGAAGAACTTTCATAAGCAAAAAAAGAAGTGATATTTTTCAATACCACTTCCTGTTTTTTATATTATTGTGCCTCAATTGTATAAGTTACAGTAGTAGTATAAACATTAGGATTCTCAACATTGTAATATTTATTTAGATAAACATTGTTTCCTTCTCCTTTATACGCAACGTTGAATTTTAAAGCTGTACCACCAACTGAGCTAGAAATTAAACTAGCATAAGAATTAGTTAATTTTTCAACTGCAGGAAACTTAGCATCTGTTAATTTATTATCACTTCCTAAACTTGCTTGTAAGTTAATTGTACTTACAGCAATTTTATCTTTAGATATATATTCTAAATTTTCTTTATCAGATTTTACTTTTACAGCAAAACCACCAGTACTATAAACTATTAAGTGGTCTGTCATGTTTGATGTAACACCATTAGAATAATCTTCTTTTGTTTGATATTCTAAGTTAACTGTATTATCAGTACCAATAAGAATAGTTTGAATTGGGTATAATTTTACGTTTAATGTAGCTGTTGCTGTTTTAGGTCCAATCAAATGCGATTGTGCAAATGCTAATCCTGAAGTTAATGTACAGAAAACTGTTAAAAAAAATGCTAATTTTTTCATGATTTTATAATTTGTTAAAATTTATTAAAAAATATTTGTTAAACAATCTGGTAGTTTGTATATTTAAGATTGGTTATTCTCAAATGCGATGCAAATGTAGAAGTTATTTTGTGTTCTTAAAAGATTAAATCATACCAAAAGATGATGAAAAACGACATTTCTAACTATTTAATTCGGAGTACTTTGTCTGAATTTAGTCGGAGAAATCCCCGTGTTTTTCTTAAAAAACGCAGTAAAATTGGTTTCTTGAAGGAAATTGAGTTCCAGCGCAATGTCTTTTATTGACATTTTTGAGTTGACTAATAAAATCTTTGCATTTTTCATCAATTCTTCAACAATCATTTCTTTTGCTGTTTTTCCAAAAACGATTTGAGTTGCTTTATCTAACCTTCTTTTTGTAATAAAAAGTTTATCACTGTAAAAAGATACTTGTTTATTTTCCTTGACATTTTCTTGCAAAAGTTTTTTGAATTTTGTCGCAAGTTCTACATCAAAATCATCTTGTATAAATTGGCTTTGCATATCAAATGTTTCCATTTGACCATTGATAATAATACGTTCCAAGAGATTATGAGCAAGCTTCATATCTAATTCATTTTCGAATGCAGTAATGAAATATTGCAAATAATTAGCCTCAAAAATTGGAGCAGAACAAATTGTATTCTCAACAATATTTATAATATCTCGCGAAAAAAGTGTAGAATTTTCTAACTTCAAGTTCTCTTCGATTGATTTTGAATAAAATTCTTGTTTAAAAACAATATAATAAGCATCAGTACGAGTAGTTTGTTTCACAAATTCTTGAGAGATATTGGGAGCTATAAAAAGAAAATGGTTTTTAGGAATCGAATATTCTTTTCCATTTATTTTATGAACAAATTTTTTAGAACCAGACCAGATTATTCCAAAATAGTCATCAACGGATAACTCTTTTCTCAATTTTTCTGTATGTAGGATATCATTCAATTCAAATGCAGTTATACCTACATCAAAAACCAAATTATTATAAACTTTACGATTATTCCACAACATACGTCTATACTATTTTATCAGTGTTATCAATGCAAAATTACGACCATTTTTAACCAAATTACTTGATATAAATCAAGTTATAATTTTAGTGCTCCAAAAATAATAAAATACAATATGCTATTTAAGTATTTTAAAAAATTAACTAAAAAAGAAAGCTTATTTTTAATGAATAAAAAAAAGTCTCAATAAATATTGAGACTTTTAAATGTATTATAATGTAGAAATTTTCTAATAACCTTTTGCTCCTTGCTCTCCTTTTAAAATCGCCAATGCAGACGATGTTCCAATTCTTTTCACGCCTAAAGCGATCATTTTTTCAGCTTCTTCTGTTGTGCGAACTCCGCCAGAAGCTTTCACTGGAAGCGAACCTGAATTTTCAAGCATCAATTTAATAACATGCTCATTTGCTCCATTTGGTTCTCCATTTTCAGTTTTATAAAAACCTGTAGAAGATTTTACAAAAACTTTTGATGCTTTTTCTTCACCTGCTTTTTCTAAAACAGTATCACGAATTAATTGTGTTATAGCAACAATCTGTTCATCTGTTAAAGCAGCAGTTTCGATAATCCATTTTACAACTTTACCTTCACGCAATGCGACTAATGTTGCAGCTTCTACTTCTTCTTTTACTTTATCGCTATCACCTTTTTTGAACGCTTCGTAGTTTACTACAAAATCTAATTCATCGGCTCCATCAGCAATTGCTTTTTGCGCTTCTCTCAACTTTTCATTCAAATCGTAAGTCCCTTCAGGAAAACCAATTACAGTTCCCAAAACAACATTCGATTTTTTCTCATCCAATAATTCACGAACTGATCTTACATAATCAGGACGAATCATTACCGCATAGATATCATTATCAATAGCTTCTTGTGCTAACTTATGCACCATCTCTAATGTATCAGAATTCGAAATACCTGCTTGTTCAGGTGTTTTAAGATACGTCGAGTCTAAATATTGATTAATATTCATCTTTGTATATTAAAGTTTTATTTGTCTATCTATTGGTTGCTCCAACGAAATTATAGTTTCTGTACGTGTAACGCCATCAATTTGCTGAATTTTTTTGTTCAACACATTCATTAAATGTAGATTATCACGACTCAAAATTTTAAGGAAAATCCCGTAATTTCCCGTTGTAAAATGAGCTTCCACTACTTCTGGAATCTCTTCCAAAGCTTTCACAACTAATTTATAAGAAGAAGGTTTGTCCATAAAAACACCAACAAATGACATCGTTGAATAACCTAAAATTGCTGGATTTACAATTACTTTAGTTGAATCAATCACACCAGAAGCTTCTAATTTCTTGATACGTTGATGAACAGCCGTATTTGATATACCTAATTCTTTTGCTAATTGAGAAACAGGTATATTAGCATTGTCCATAAAGGCATTCAGAATCAACTTATCGATTCCGTCAATCTCAACCTGACCATTTTCGTGGATTCTCACCTATTCTTAAAATTATACCGCTACAAATTTAATATTTTAAAATGGTATAAACGGGAAAATGGTCGCTATATCCACCGAAATATTTTCCGCCAACAAAAGTTCTGAATGGCGAACCTGTAGATTTTCCGCCTGTATTCTTCAAAAAATCAGCATCAAAAATATCTGTTTTTATATATTCTAAATTTGATTGACAAGTAAAAAATCCTTTCGAAAAAATCTGTTGATCGAATAACATCCATTGTTTCTTAAAGATCATCGAACCTCTTTTATACGATTGTAGACTGACCATTGGATTGAATAATTCGTTTCTGTTTATTTCTTCTTGTTTAGAACGAGTATCCAATTCATCAATTAAGTCAGAATTTGTTGGAGCATCATTAAAATCTCCCATCACAACAATTTTTGCCGAATAATTTTCGGTTAACAAATCGTTAATTCTTTTTCGAATCGTTTTAAAAATATGTTGACGTTTTAATTGATTGATTTCTTTATCAATTTTAGAAGGCAAATGAACAATAAAAATATGAATAATTTCGCCAACTAAATTTCCTTTCACATATAAAATATCTCGTGTATAAGATTTTGTATCATACTGATCTTTAAAGATAAATCTAATTGGTTCGCTTTCTATAACTTCAAAAAATTGTTGACGATAAATTAATCCAACATTTATTTTTCTTTCGTCTAATGATTTATATAAAAGTGTTTTATAATCACCATCTTTCAAAAAATCATTTTGAATCAAATCTTGCAAAACCTCTTCATTTTCAACCTCAGCCAAACCAACCAAACATGGTAATTCATTTGTTTCTAATTTTCCAATTTTAGAGATGCAGAATGCAATCTTTTTCACCTTTGTGTCATAACGATTATCTTTCCATTTGATAAAATTACTGGGCAAAAAAGATTCGTCTGAAGATTTAGAATAAAAATTTTCGACATTATAAAATGCGATTGTCACTAGATTTTGTTTCAAAAGAATTGTTTTTATGCAAAATTAAGAAAGAAAATAAGTGTATAAAAATTGGTTTCTTAAAAAGAATTAAATAGACAGCTCTTTCAAAAGTGAAATTATACATGAAGTTGAAAAAAAAAACAGTAAAAAATTATCAACTTGAACAATTTTGTTTCAATAAATTATCAACTTGACGACCTATCAAAAATCATGTTAAAAATTATACTAAAATTAGTGTAAATGATTGATTTAAGGTCAACTTAATCTGTTAAATATTGTATATTTGCAAAGTTTGCATTTTCTGCATTCAAAATTGAAAAAATGTATTTTTAATTGACTATTATTAAAATAGTCTCAAAAAAATTTAAAACATAATGTCAAAAATTCATTACACACTTACGGATGAAGCTCCGATGTTGGCAACTCACTCATTTTTGCCAATCGTACAAGGATTCACGAAAACAGCTGATATTACAATCGAAGTTCCAGATATTTCTTTAGCTGGACGTATTTTAGCTAATTTCCCTGAATTCTTAAAAGAAGAACAAAGAATTCCTGATGCTTTAGCAGAATTAGGAGCTTTGGCGACTACTCCGGAAGCAAACATCATTAAGTTACCTAATATTTCGGCTTCTGTTCCTCAGTTAGACGAAGCAATTGCTGAATTGCAAGCGAAAGGTTTTGCTGTACCAAATTATCCAGCTGAACCAAAAAATGAAGATGAAAAAGCAATCAAAGCTAGATACGGAAAAGTTTTAGGTTCTGCCGTAAACCCAGTTTTACGTGAAGGAAACTCTGACCGTCGTGCACCAAAAGCTGTTAAAAACTATGCAAAAGCTAATCCTCACAAAATGGGAGCTTGGGCTACAGACAGCAAAACAAAAGTTGCTTATATGAAATCTGGTGATTTCTATGGTACTGAAAATTCAACTACGTTAGAAAACGCAACTGAATATACAATCAAATTTTACGGAGAAGATGGTTCTGTTCAAGAATTAAAATCAGCAGCACCTTTAAAAGCTGGAGAAGTAATTGATTCTTCTGTAATGAACTTAAACTCTTTAAGATCATTTGTTCAAGAAGCGATTCAAGAAGCAAAAGATAAAAACGTATTGTTGTCTGCTCACTTAAAAGCAACAATGATGAAAGTTTCTGATCCAGTTATTTTTGGAGCTATCGTTGAAACTTTCTTTAAAGATGTTTTCGTAAAATATGCTGATACTTTCAAAGCATTAGATATTAATCCAAACAACGGTTTAGCTGATTTATTCGAAAAAATCAAAGGTCATGCACAAGAAGCAGAAATCAAAGCTGCAATTGAAGCTGATTTAGCAAACGGACCACGTGTAGCAATGGTGAATTCTGATAAAGGAATTACTAACTTCCACGTTCCTTCTGATATTATTGTTGATGCATCTATGGCTGCATTGGTAAGAAACGGAGGTAAAATGTGGAACAAAGATGGTGCTGAAGAAGATACTGTAGCGATTATCCCTGACCGTTCTTACGCTGGTTTCTACGAAGCTGTTGTAGATGATATGAAAGCAAACGGTGCTTTAGATCCTACAACTATGGGCTCTGTTCCTAATGTTGGATTAATGGCTCAAAAAGCGGAAGAATATGGTTCTCACGACAAAACTTTCCAAGCTCCTGCAAACGGAACAATCAAAGTTGAAGACGCAAACGGAAACACTTTATTAGAGCAAAAAGTTGAAACTTCTGATATTTTCAGAATGTCTCAAACTAAAGATGCTCCTATTCAAGACTGGGTTAAATTAGCAGTTAACAGATCTCGTTTATCTGATACTCCTGCAATTTTCTGGTTAGATAAAGGAAGAGCTCACGATCAACAAATCATTAAAAAAGTTGAAAAATACTTAGCTGATCACGATACAACAGGTTTAGATATTCGTATCATGGATGTTAAAGATGCGATGAAAGAAACTTTAAGCCGTGCAAGAGAAGGAAAAGATACTATTTCTGTTTCTGGTAACGTTTTACGTGACTACTTAACAGATTTATTCCCGATTTTAGAATTAGGAACTTCTGCTAAAATGTTATCTATCGTTCCATTAATGAACGGAGGTGGATTATTCGAAACTGGTGCGGGAGGATCTGCTCCAAAACACATCGAACAATTCATAGAAGAAGGTTACTTACGTTGGGATTCTTTAGGTGAATTCTTAGCTTTACAAGCTTCTTTAGAGCACGTTTCTCAAACACAAGGAAATGCAAAAGCTCAAACTTTAGCTGATGCTTTAGACGAAGCAAATGCTAAATTTTTAGCGACTGACAAATCTCCAGGTCGTAAATTAGGAACTATCGATAACCGTGGTTCTCACTTTTACTTAGCAATGTACTGGGCAGAAGCATTAGCAAATCAAACAAAAGATGCTGATTTAGCTGCTAAATTTGCTCCTGTTGCAAAAGCTATGGAAGAAAACGAAGCAAAAATTAACGAAGAGTTAATTGGTGCGCAAGGTAAACCTCAAGATATTGGTGGTTACTACAAAGCAGATTTTGCTAAAACGACTGCTGCTATGCGTCCATCTGCAACATTAAATGCAATTGTTGACGGAATCTAATCCAACAACATTTCTTTATAAATCAAAACCTCGAGAAATTCTCGAGGTTTTTTTTTAAAAGTCTTTTAATTAAATTCATTAACAAAAATTAATATTATTCGAGAAGAAAAATCGTCATTCAATCAAAAGTTATGATAAACTTTAATAAAAAGTATGAATGAAAATCATCTAAATAATGATAATTTTAAGAATTCAAATTCATTCTATTAGATTAATCATTCTCGCATGAAATATATTTATTTACTTGCATTATACTTTTGCTCGATTACAACTTTTGCGCAATCAAAATTGGAAACGGCTATAAAAAGTCTGGATATAAATTACGCTCAGGAAAAAGTTTATTTATTATTTGATAAGAAAGATTATATTGCTGGAGATAATATTTGGTTCAAAGCTTATACATTAAATGGCTACAAACCTAGCTTAATTTCTACAAATCTTATTGTAGAATTATACGATAAAGACAAAAAATTAATCGACCGAAAATTGGTTCCGATTGTAAACGGTGAAAGTGACGGAACGCTAAATACCAAAAACGAAAACGAGGAAGGAATTTACTTTGTAAGAGCCTACACAACGTACATGACTTTCTTCTCAGAAGAATTTCAACATATCAATCAAATTAAAATTTATAATCCAAATTCTAAGTTAAAACTTGTTCCAAATCCAAATTTAAAATGGAATGCGAAAGCTTTTGCTGAAGGTGGAAATTTTATTCAAAATCAGACAACTAAATTTGCTGTAAGATTAAAATCGGACGGAGATTTACCAAAAAAATGGAATGGTTTTGTATTCGAGAAAAATAATCCTGCCAATAAAATTACAACATTTGATAATTTAGATGAGAACGTTGCGACTTTTGCGTTGAGAGCAGAAAAAGGTAAATCTTATCAAGTGCAATTGAATGACGAAAAAGGAAATCAACAAATTATTGATTTACCCGAAGCTAAAAAAGATGGAATTCTGTTGAAAGTTGTTCGAAATAGCAAAGATATTGTGATTCAATTGAAAAGTATCAACCAAGAAAACCCTTTATTGAATTATAAAATTATTGGAACAATTAACAACGAACTTGTGATGAGTTCTCAGATTGTAAAAAGTGTGGAATCGGTTTCGACTTATGTTCCAAAAGAGGTTTTAGACAATGATAAAGGTATTTTGAACATTGCCATTTTCGATGCAAATGATATTCAAGTTGCAAATCGTTTGATATTTATCAATCCAAAAGAAACATACAAAAAACCAGAAATTTCTTTCGAAACAACGGCTAATCCACGAGAATTAAACACAATTAAGGTAAAATATCCTGAAGAAATTAATTTTTCGGCTGTTATCAAAGATCAAAAAAATAATGATGAAGATAATTTAATTTCAGCGATGTTATTGACGAGAGATTTTAGCTCGAAAATTAATCATCCGACACAATATTTTAAAAATAATGAGTTCTCAGAAAATCTTGATGCACTTTTAATAACAGAAAAATGGAAAAGATTTAATTGGGAAGATTTAGTGGTAGGAAATATCGTAAAACCTACTATTGACAATGAGCGTAGATATCTTTCGTACAAAGTAAAAGCGTACAATAACGGAAGAGAATTGAGCAATGCATCCTTGAGTATTATCTATAAAATGCAAAATAATGGAAAAGAATTTGCAACGCTTGATACTGATTATGAAGGAAACTTCGAGATGAATAATTTGTTTTATTATGGACCAATGGCGATGAATTATTTCTTGAATTCGGAAAATGGAAAATCTGCCAATAATGGAACTTTAACTTTATCTGTTGTACCAAATTATAAAAGCACAAGTTATAAATCTAAATTGCCAGCAACGCCTTATTTATTAGAAGAAATCACGAATAAAGAGGAAGTCGAGAAGCAAAATACGTATAAACAGAACATCAAAATTATCAATGATAAAAGTATTCGCCTGAAAGAGGTTGTTGTAAAAGCGGATAAAAAATCGAAAACTGAGAAGCTGAACAATGAATTAAGTAGCGGAATGTTTAATAATATAAACGAAACGGTGATAGATTTTGTAAACGAATCTCAGCCAATAGAAGGTTATACAAATATTATGGATTTTTTAGCGGGACGAGTTGCAGGATTAACGGTTTCTAATGGAGTTCCTAAAATCAGAAATTCTGAAGTTGCAATTTATTGGAACGAAATGAAAATGACTTCAGATAATTTAACGAGCATTAATCCTAGAGATATTGCGATGGTAAAAATTTTCAAAGGCGCTGGTTTACTTGGAAATGCAATTGCGATTTACTCGAAACGAGGAAGTGATGCACCAGTTGATAACACGCCGATGTTACCAAATAATTTAATTCAGATTGGTGGCTACAATCAATCTCTGCCATATTTTAGCAATGATGATTACGAGTCGCTTTACAACGATGTTCCAAACGATATAAGAAGTACTTTATTTTGGAATCCTAATTTGTATACAGCTCCAGGAGAAGACACAGAAATAGAATATTTCAACAACGATAAACCAAAAGATTATCAATTAACCATAATTGGTTTCGACGAAAAAGGAAATCCTGTTTTCTACGAAGGTAAAATTGAATAATAATAAAAAAACGTT
>NZ_DEVJ01000063.1:80307-111475 GCF_002362875.1 Empedobacter sp. UBA3239
AACGTTTTTTTATTATTATTTAAAACCTCGCTTGTACTTGCACACTTCCCGTATGTATTGGTTTATTTTCTTCAGTTTTTCGTCCATCATACGAAATATTCAATTGCAAAAAACTTGTGATTTTTCGTTGGATTTGCAACTGCCAAACAAAATTATTTCCAGCACGTAAACCTTCCATCATTTGATTTCCAACAACAGATTCTTGGTTTCCGATAAATTTATTGTTGATAAAACTAAAACTTCCCAACAAACTCATTTTATCCGAACCGTTCCATTGAATTTCTGTTCCCAAATCCGACTGATTTAATTGCTCTTCACCCGAAACATTCTTCTTATTTTGATAATTATAAAACAACGACGCAACAAGATTTTTTTCTGTTTGATAAGTCAATTTTGGGGATAAACGAAGATTATTTAACTTATATCGTCTACTCAAAAATAATTCAGAATCGCTGTTAATCACCATATATTCTGTATCAAAACTCGCAATTAAATCTTGTAAAATTTTGTAACGTGTTTGCAACAAATAACTATCCGAATCTCGGTATTCAGAACCAGTATAAACATATGTTTGAGATTGTTGTTGATTGTAAATAAAATTTGACGACCATTTATATTGTGTTCCTTGATTAAAGAAAATCGACGAACGAATACTTCTTGTTTTACCCAAAATTTGAGCCGAATTGGTAAAAGGATTCCATTCTAATGTCGTTCCTTCTTTGCGCAACGAGTTACTTGCCGAGATATTTTGCTGAAACATCCAACGATTCCAGAATTCATTTTCGGTATCAAAAACTTGTTTTGGACGAAAACGCAACGTAAAATTGAATTGATTTTTATTCGTTTTCAAATACTCGATTGTATTCGTATACACGCGAATATAATTTGCTTGGTCGATAAATTCTGCCACTTCAAACTCATCAATTTGCTCAATTCCATCGCCGTTATAATCCGTCCATTTGTAAATTCCCATTCCATCCGAAACTTTTACATACTGAAATTCACGCTGAGGTTCCACACCGCTAGCCACTTCATAATCTACATTTAATTGTAAACCTTGATTGAAAAAAGCTTTGTACCATTTTACGCTTCCTGTCATAAAATCTTCGTTCGGCGCATCTAAAAATTTATAATTAACTCGTCGATAATGAAAATTTAAACTTAATTGATGATTTTGTTTTTGAATTAAAGTTGAATTAAAAATAGCTCCTTTACTTTGTTGAATATTTTGCCAAGTCTCAAAACGAACCGAATCATCTTGACGTTGATAAACCGTCAAATCGATTTTATGACCAAGCGCATCTGCAAAACCTCCTTTCAACTGAAATTCATTCCATTTAAAACTTAAATCTGATTTTTGATTTTTTGTCAAATCATCCATGTCATTATTCTCGCCCCAAACTCTCGCTCCAACCCAAAATTTATTTCCAATTTTTCGTTTTCCATCTACCATATAACGCGCAAAATTGGTATTTTGAAGCGTTGCTTTTGTTGATAAAATATTTGCTTGCGCAACGATTTCGTATTTTTCAGTTTTATAATTTGCATCAAGTTGATTTCTCAAACCTTTGTACAAACCAATATTTTCAAGATAATCGAATTTATATTGTGCATTAAATTTTTCTTTCCAAGATGAATTGATTTTTGCTGTGATAAAATTCTGATTTACGCCACTTAATTCTTGATTCAAATTAAAATCTCGTGCAAATTCAACAGCTCGTAAACGCTCTGCACTTTTATAATTTTTGTTGATAAAATTCCCTTCCGCATAAGGAGTAATTTTCCAATTTTTGAAAGAAAATGTTTTTTCACCATAAACACGAGTTGCTAAACCAGAATTGTTTTGATCATCAATCGATGAAAATAAATTTTGATCATAATTACTCAAACCTAAGTTAAAGCCAATATTTCCATTGTTTTTCAATTGATATTGACCATTTAAGGTATAAATCTGCAATTTTTTAGGCGAAATTAATTGCTTTATTGGTTCATAATCTCCTTGTAAAACTCCTGCAATTGCTTCGTTATATTGAAATACTTTACCATTTTGATTCGCATTTATTTGTCGATAATTTCCTTGATTAGCGCCAACATACGTGAAAGCCACTTGATACAATTCATCGTTTGGATCTGTCGAATATTCAAAGATATCTAATCCATTTTGATCTACTTTTCGATACAAGATTTTATTCGAATCAAACGTCGTTTTCTCTGCAGAAACTGTGTACATTTTATCTGGATCATTCCCTGCATTTGCCAAAATTTGCTTTTCAGCATCTGTCAAATCATTTCCAAGTGAATTATTCTTCGAATCTCCTTGAGAAAAGAAAAAACCTGACAATTTCATTCGTTCCGACTCATATTCAGCTCCACCATAAAGTAAAACTTGTGAATAATTTCGAGAATTGTACAAATACTCCACATTAATGCGCGTATTTGCGGTAATCAATCGGTTTGAAGTGAAAGAAATTTCGCCCGTATTGTAATTAATTACATAATCATTTTGCTCGCCACGCTCCAACAAAACACCATCAATATATACTTTTTCACTTCCCGAAATAATAATCACATACAATTCATTATTCTTTCCAGAAAGCCTGTAAGGACCTTGATTTCCGTCTTGTCCAACAAAATTAACGCGCATAAATTCGCCTCGTGTAATACTTCCCGAAGCAAAAATATTGGTAGACGATTTTTCGCCTTTTAATTGAGTTGACAACTGTAAACCTGTTACTTTTTGGTTGAATGGATTGAAAAAATCTCGTTCTTGATTCGTATTAATATCAATATGACCAGCTCGAATTTTCGAATTTTTACTGGCTAATTCGATGTAAACTTTATCAAATTCTTGCAGATTTTGCGTGTATCCATCCGATTCTATTGGCACATTATTATCCGAAATCGCCGCATTTACCGTAATATCATCTGATAATTTTCCTGACAATTCCAAATCCAACGAAGATTGCACAGAAGCACTTTGATTATTTCCAAAACGAATACCGCGAATCATTGATCCTTTGCTATTCAAACCATCAAAAACATCTTTGTTCGCTTGTTTTGAATTCGATTTTATTTGATGAAAAATATCAACTGGTTTTGCATCATTAACAATGATATTCGGATTTTTGGCATAAAAAACAGATTCGGCTAATTTTGGATTAACAAAATACTGAATTTTCACCATTTGTTTGGCGATTGAAGAATTGAAATAAACTTCGTTTCGTTCGAAATTTATAGTATAAAATTCTTTTGAAATTGGATTTCCTGTTGAATCTAAAATTTGAAATTTTTCGGATAAAATTCCTTTATTTTGCAGCTTTATCGTATCAGAAAGTTGAACAGAATCTTGTCTAAAATTAGGATTTTTCCACCCAAAATGTTGAGCAAAAACAAAACTGTTCACTAACCAAAAACATAGAAAAAATAGAATCCGAAACTGCAAAAGATTTTATTAGAATAACGGAAATTTAAGCTAAAAATTTTATTCGAAATTTAATCACTTTTTTTGAATCAAATAATAGTTTCTTTTGATACGATCGTTATAATTTTTTTGATTTTTTGAAGAATGATTCAAATCAACCACACCAATTTTTTTGATTGAATAATTATTGAAATGATCTGCAAAAAAAGTAGAATCTGACGGACTTGCTAACATTCCAAATTTCTCTTCTTTCGGAAAGATAGTTTTCTTTCCATCGTTAATTGCAGGAATTGAAGTCCCATAATCCAACACTATTTCAGGAACAAAACTTTGCCATTCGTATGTTTTAATTTGATTATGTTGTTCTAATTTTTTTAGATTTTTGGCAGAAGAATATAACTCTTCGGAAAAAGTTAATTTGGAAAGTGGAAATCCAAACGCAACAACTGAGCACATCAATAAAATAGTTAAGTAAAATATCTGTTCGAATGATTTTACCTTTAATCCTTTAAAAATTGAGATTCCTAAAATTAATCCAACAATAGCAAAAGGAATCGACCAAACTAAAAATTCTGACAAACGATCTTTTGTGTAAATAAAAACACCAACTGAAATTACGATTCCTATTATTCCGTATAAACCAAACGCAAAATTGGTAAAATATCGTTCAGTTATATTTGATAAATTTTTGAATTCTAATCGTAAATATTCGATATAAAAGCCAATATTCATCGCTAAAGGAATTAAAACTGGTAATAAATATCTTGATTTTTTTTCTGGAATTACAGATAATAAAACCACTGATAAAATTGTCCATAACCAAGCAAATTGATAGGCTTTTTTATTTGCAACTTTATTATTTAGATAAGGATAAATCAAACTTACCAAAGCAGGAATTGTCCATAAACCAGATTGCGTAAAGAAGCTCCAATAATAATAAATTGGGCGAGTATTATAGCTATGCCAATTGTTTACTTCCTTTTGAGAAGCCGCTAAAAAATGTTCTGGATCAAAATATTTCACATACATCATCCATGCAAATCCTACAACGCAACCTAATATTATCGTTAAAATTGTGATTCCTAAATTTCTTCCTAATTTGTATCTATAAACAATAAAATAAGCAATTAAAAACGGTAAAAATAGCGCATACAACGAAACTGGACCTTTGCTCATTATCGAACAAGCTAACAAGAAAAATGCAGCAATAAAGTTGAATAAATTAAATTTTGATGATTGAAATTCTTTCACCAAAAACAATATTGCTCCCATCACAAAACTATGCGTGTACATGTCCCAATTGTTATCTCTCCCTGAGAAAAACACGTAAAATGAAGTGATTAAAACCAATGAAGAATTAACAACTTGTTGTTTTGTTAAATCGAAATGCTTTAATGTTTTATAGAACCAAACGACTAATAAAATGGTAATTAGAACAACTGGAATGCGTAGCCAAAAAAAGTTTTCGAAACCAAAAAAACTTCCAAAAACAGCTGTAATCCAAGTTGGTAAAGGTGGCTTTTCATAACGAGGCAAACCGTTAAGCGTGGTAAAAATCCAATTTCCATCGTGTACCATTTCTCGCGCCGAAATAATGTTTCGAGCCTCCATAATGTTGGTTTGTAAAACGCCAAGATTAACAAACAACATCAAAATTGTTACGATGATTAAAAATAAAACTGAATTTTGCTTAATCCACTGAACCATTTTTCTCTTTTCGTTTGATTAATATATTTCGAGCATAAACGATAAATCCCATAAAATGACCAATAAATAAAACGGGATCTTTTCGAATAATCGCGTAAATTAAAATCAACAATGATCCTGTTAAACTAATGACCCAAAATCCCATTGGTAATTGCGATTCGTGTTTTCGTTCGGAATAAATCCATTGATAGACGAAACGAAATGTAAAAAGTACCTGAGATACGACTCCTAAAGATAAAAGCCACATCGGAATTTTATCGTTTTTGAATAATAAATCTACATCAAAAATTCCGTTATTGAAACCATATAAAACAATAAATGCAGGAAAAATATACAAAAAAATACGTACTATTTTCGGAAATTCTTTCCAATGATTTTGAAGTTGAATATTTCTGATATAGATATAGTACGTCAATGTTTGTCCCAACATAATTGAAAAATCATGACGCAAATAACCATATAAAAATAGCAAAACAGAGGCAAACAAGCTAACTTCCCAAAATAATTTTGGTGTAAGAACTTTCTTGTTCTTTTCGGAAACAATCCATTGTAAAATAAGGCGACTCGAAAAAAGTGCTTGCGCAAGAAATCCAATACTGATGATAACCCAATTTGGCATTATGCTTCTTCTTGAATTTTATAACTGATATATTTTTTCTTCATCCAAACAAATGCAAAACAATCCATTAAAGGACCTAATAAACGGTTCCATAGATTGAATTTTGATTCGCCTGCGATACGTGGAAAATGTTTGACAGGAACTTGAGTAACCGTTCCGTTTTGTAATAAAATCATAGCTGGTAAAAATCGGTGCAATCCTTTGAACATCGGAATTTTTTTCGCTTTTTCAGCATCTATAACTTTTAATGGACAGCCTGTATCATCCATTCCGTCATTAGTAAATGCTCTACGAATAGAATTGGCAATTTTAGATGACATATTTTTCACGAAAGAATCTTTGCGATCTGCACGAACACCAGTCACCAAATCAAATTGATCTGCTAACGCTAATAATTTATTGAAATCTTCAGGATCTGTCTGCAAATCGGCATCGATATAACCAACCCATTTTGATTCCACTGTATCAAAACCAGCTTTTATAGCAGCAGACAAACCATAGTTTTTGTCAAAAGAAATATAATGAAAAGCTTGATTTCTATTACAAATCTCTTTCATAAGAGCCAAACTTTTGTCTTTAGAACCATCATTAATCAATAAAATTTCAGTCTGTTTTATTGACTTTGACAGATATTGATTCATTGTTTCTTCCAATCTTATCAAGTTATCTTCCTCATTATAAATTGGGATGATAATTGTAAACTCTGTTGACATTTTTAAATTATTTCAGAGGACAAAGCTATGAAATAATCAAACGAAATTAAAATATTTTTGTTGAAGCTAATTTATTTCATATCAAATCAATACAAACTTTATTTAATGATAAAAAACAGCTTTTTTAAACCAATAATTTATCCATTTCTTGAACAAGAATACCCTTATCTTCATTATTAATCAAGACTACAGCATTTCCTATTCCATAAGGTTTATAACGCTCTAAGAAGCTTTGATCTTTAAACAAACCAATTGTTTTTGTAGGCGCTGCACAACTCAAATGCATCATACCAGAATCGGCTGCAATCACAAATTCACAACTTTTCATCACGGCTGCAATTTCTCTCACATCTTTACTGTAATAAGTAGGCAATCTATGATTTAGCATCGAAATATTTTCGACAGGTAAAATTTCAATTAGATTATATTCTTGCGAATATTTTGGATAAAATAAATTGTAAAATTCTGTCCACCATTCTTGATCATAACATTTTGCACCAGTTGCATACGTAAAAAATGCAAGTGTTTTCTTTGAAGAATCTTGAATCAAATCATTTAACATTTTTATTCCTTTCGTAGACTCTTGCTCTGTTAACTGAATATTTAGAGTTGGAATATCTAAATTTCCTTCTTTATTTTTAAATAATTCTAAGAATTTTCTAAACACATAAACTGGATATTGTGCTTGATGAATATGAATTTCTTGGTTGGAATTCATTTCAAATTCATTCCCAAAAATTTTATACTTAGAATTCGCAAAAGAAGTTGAAAGTCGTCCTGAAGATGAATTTTTATCAACATTAATCACTAAATCGTAATCCTTTTTCTTGATTTTTAGCCAAACTTTAGCGTATTGAATCAATTCTTTGAAAGGTTTTTTAGGTAATTCAATAATTTGATCAACTTGAGGATAATTCTCAAAAATAATCGGAGCGACCTTTCCTTTTACAAATAAGTCAATTTTAACATCAGGATTATATCGGATAATTTCCTGAATCAAAGGTGTAATCAATAGAATATTTCCCAGACGCTGATTGGGCCTGTTTATCAGTACTCTATTAAGTTCAAGAGGTTTTTCTTTGTCTACTTTTGGCAAATTACCATCACCTATTCCTCCTGTTAATCGACGCATAATTGTACGACGAAAATGATTGACTGATTTTTTAAAACTCATTAAAAAGGGTTCATTAAAAAAATACCTTTATTGTATTTCTTATTTTTCCACGAAACTATGTAAACTATTGGTAATTACGAAATATTTTCTTCATAAAAAAAGATCTCAATAAGAGATCTTTAAATTATTTTGTTTTTGTAGGACGAACTTCTATTTTACTTGGCAAAACATTTGGATTCATTTTCAATAAATCAACGATCATTTGTCCTAAATCTTCGGGTTGAATTTTCCATCCATCCTCCGAATTTGGCACATGATCATTAAAATTTGAAGTCACAGAACCAGGCATAATCGTTGTACATTTGATATCATAATTTCTCAAATCTAACATCGCAGCTTGGGTAAAACCTACAACGCCAAATTTCGAAGCATTGTAACCCGCTCCATTCGCAAAGAAATTTGTTCCCGCCAAAGAAGCAATCGAAATATAATATCCTTTCGAAACTTTTAGTGCTTCAACAGACGCTTTTATCGTATGAAAAACTCCTGTTAGATTAGTATCAATCATCGCATTCCAATCTTCTAAAGAAAGTTCATCAACTGGTGCAAATTTTCCTAAACCAGCATTTGCAATCACAATATCCAAACGTCCAAACGCAGAAATAATTTGCTCAATTGCATTTTGTTCATCTTCGAAATGTCTCACATCCGACTGAATAGCCAATACGTTTTGATTTCCTAAATAATGACGAGCTTTTTCAACATCATCAATGTTTCGTCCAGAAATTGCCACTTTCAAACCATTTTCTACCAATGATTTTGCAATTCCTAATCCAATTCCTTTTGTTCCGCCCGTTATATAAGCTACTTTACCTTCTATATTTTGCATAATTATTTTAGTTTTATTTTTGGTTCAGCCAATTCCATTTACCATCTTTTCGGTAAATAAATCCTCCTTCTTTTGCGTTATCTTGATGCACATAAATCGCATCATAATCTAAAGTTACGATTTCATTTTTAGAAACTCCATTTAAATTTCGTTTCACTCCATCTTTATAATTCGAAAAAAGTGGCGTCCCTTTTGGAATCATCATCAACGTTCCGAAATCATAATTTGTAATTTTGAACGGATCTTTTGCTGCTCCCAAACCATAAATTTGACTTCCTTTTTTCATATTATTCACAATAAATAAACGGATATTTCCTTTTGTATCAATCATTCTATATAAATAATCCACCACACCGTCACCAAAAAAGTCGCCTTTAATTGCGAAACATTTGTAAGCTGTTGCTAAATAAAATTCGCTAAAAGCTGGATGTGTAGAAATTTCTTTTTCGAATTGATTGACAAAATTTTGTTGTGTGATTAAATAACCACTAAACGCATACAAATCGCCTTGAGCAGAAGAATCATTAACTCCTTCATCCAAAATTAATTTAGACGAGCTAACATCTAATTTCACCCAGTTTCCACTTTTTGCTTTACCATTATCTTTAATTGCAAACGCTTCACCTTTTTCTGAAATTTTAACAGGATATCCATACGGAATTTTACCAATTCGTTTTCCATTCGGACTTGTTCTAACTGTCAATCCTTCTTGCGCTATAACTTGATAAATTTCTTGTGAAAACACAATAGAACTCATCATCAAAATGAATCCAACAACTATTTTTTTCATGATGTAAAATTAAAAAGCTTCAAGTAATCTTGAAGCTTTTTTTGATGATTTATTTTTTAAGCAAATTACTTAAAATTAGGTTTTCTTTTCTCAACAAAAGCAGTTGTTCCCTCTTTGAAATCTTCTTCATCAAATAAATTTCCGAAACTTTCAATTTCAACTTCAAAACCATTGTCTTTATCTGACGCATTAATCGCTCGAATCGCGTGACGAATCGCTACAGAAGAATTTTTGGATATTTTAGTCGCAATTTCTTTTGCTCGATCAATTAATTCAGTTTGCTCAACAACTTCATTCACTAAACCAATTTCATGCGCGCGTTCAGCTGTAAACATATCTGCTGTCATAATTGCCTGCATTGCACGACCTTTTCCAATTAATTTTGGCAAACGTTGCGTTCCTCCATAACCCGGAATCAAACCTAATGTAACCTCTGGTAATCCTAATTTTGCATTAGTTGATGCTATACGAAAATGAGACGCCATCGCTAATTCTAAACCACCTCCTAAAGCGAAACCATTCACTGCGGCGATTACAGGTTTTTTAGAATTTTCAATTTTATCAAAAACATTTTCTTGCCCTTTTGCAGCTAATTGCTCACCTTGACGACCATCAAAACTTGCAAACTCTTTGATATCCGCTCCGGCAACAAAAGATTTTTCACCAGAACCAGTCAAAATAATTACTCGAATAGCAGAATCAGAATCCGCATCCGTAAAAAAGTTTGAAATATCATTTAATAAATCTTTGTTCAATGCATTTAATGCTTGCGGACGATTTAAAGTAACTAACGCAATTTTATTTTCTACTTCAACAATCAGATTGTTATAATTATATTCCATTTTGTTTGTGTTTTTATTATTCACTCAAAAATATCAATTGTTCACTCAACTAAAAAATTTATCAAAAAATAATTTGTACAATTCAAAATCCTTTCTAAATTTGTCCCAATGAAAACATTATTTACAAATAACTGGTGGTGGAATATCGAACAACAAAACGTTGGTTCGTAAGACCTCTTTGCAGTTATATGTAGAAAAGGCTTGTCGTAACCGACAAGCCTTTTTTTGTGCTCTAAACCTAAATATTTAACAAATGAATTTAACTTTTAAGATACAGAAAGAAACTGTTTTAGCGGATTTAACGACTCCTGTTCAGCTTTATTTGAAACTTCGAGATATTTATCCGAATGCCTTATTATTAGAGAGTTCTGACTATCATTCGAAGACAGATGCTAACTCTTTTATTTGTCTAAATCCGATCGCAACTTTTAAAGTTACAAACGGAATTGTGAATGAAACGTATGTGAATGGAGAAACAAAAGAATATGCGTTGAATGGTCAAGAATTGACAGAGAAATTCAAAAAATTTACAAGTCAGTTTATGATTCAAAATGGAGAAGATTTACCTGTAAATGGTTTATTTGGATACATTGCATGGGATGCGATTCCACATTTTGAAACAGTAAAATTTTCAGCAAAAGGAAACGAAGCTACGGTTCCAGAATTTTCGTATTCGTTCTATCAAAATATTGTGGTGTTCAATCATTTTCACAATGAAATTCAATTCATCGAATTTCAAAATGATGAAATAGATTCTAAATTTTCTGAAATTAAAAGTGTTGTTCATAACAAATCAATTGTTGAATATCCATTTAATGTAGAAAGTGAAATTCAATCCAATTTAACAGATGATGAATTCAAAGAAATGGTGACAAAATGTAAACAATCTTGTTTCCGTGGAGATGTTTTCCAAATAGTTCCTTCTCGTCAATTCAAACAAAAATTTTCGGGTGACGAATTCAATGTTTACCGCATTTTACGCTCTGTAAATCCTTCGCCTTATTTGTTTTATTTCGATTACGGAAATTATAAAATCTTCGGATCTTCACCAGAAGCGCAAATTATCATTAATAATAATCATGCAGAAATTCATCCTATTGCAGGAACAGTTCGCAGAACTGGAAGTCCAACTTTGGATAAAGAATTGACCGAAAAATTAATTGCTGATCCAAAAGAAAATGAAGAGCATGTGATGTTGGTCGATTTGGCTCGCAATGATTTAAGTCGAAATTCTGCTGATGTAAAAGTCGCACAATACAAAGAAATTCAGTATTTCTCACATGTGATTCACATGGTTTCAAAAGTAACTGCTCAATTGGATTCAAGCGTAAATACGATGAAAGTCTTTGCAGATTCTTTTCCTGCAGGAACACTTTCTGGCGCACCAAAATTCAAAGCAATGGAATTATTAGACGGTTACGAAAATCAAAATCGTGGCGTTTATGGTGGCGGAATTGGATATTTAGGATTTAATGGAGATATCAATATGGCGATTGCGATTCGTACGTTCGTCAGCAAACAAAATACCTTATATTTTCAGGCTGGTGCTGGAGTTGTTTCCAAATCGGCCGAAGAAAATGAATTACAAGAAGTCAATCATAAATTAGGAGCGCTTCGTCGCTCAATAGAAATCGCTAAAAACCTATAAACTATGAAAATTTTAGTTATCGATAATTACGATTCGTTCACCTATAATTTAGTGCATTCATTAAAG
Organism: Empedobacter sp. UBA3239; assembly: GCF_002362875.1. Taxonomy (NCBI): domain Bacteria; kingdom Pseudomonadati; phylum Bacteroidota; class Flavobacteriia; order Flavobacteriales; family Weeksellaceae; genus Empedobacter; species Empedobacter sp. UBA3239. Next base: position 92,117 of record NZ_DEVJ01000063.1, read on the forward strand.
AAATTCGCCGATGATATTACCGTTGTTCGCAATGATGGAATTACTTTGGAAGATGTGAATAATTATGATAAAATATTACTTTCTCCAGGTCCAGGAGTTCCTGATGAAGCCAATTTATTGAAACCAATCATCGAGAAATATGCTTCAACAAAATCTATTTTTGGCGTTTGTTTAGGGCAACAAGCAATTGGAGAAGTTTTTGGAGGGAAATTATTAAATACACAAGAAGTTTTTCATGGAGTAGAATCTACAATTGAAGTAATAAAAGACGAAGTGTTATTCCAAAATTTACCGAAAAATTTAGAAGTCGGACGTTACCATTCTTGGGTAGTTTCAAATGAAGATTTTCCTGAAGAATTAGAAATTACAGCAGTTGGTCCAAAAGGAGAAGTGATGGCTTTACGTCACAAAACGTATGATGTTCGCGGTGTTCAGTTTCATCCAGAATCTATTTTAACACCATTTGGAGATGAGATGATTAAGAATTGGTTAGAAGCTTAAAACGATGAGAAAATTATTAAATTTATTATTCGAAAATTATACTTTGAGCGAAAATGAAGCCTATCAAATTATGGTGGAAATTTCGGAAGAAAAATATTCGGCTGTCGAATTAGCTTCATTTATGACCATTTTTAATATGCGTAACATTACGTTGGAAGAATTAAAAGGATATCGTCGAGCGTTGTTAGATTTATGCATCAAAGTTAATTTACCAAAGCAAGCGATTGATGTTGTAGGAACGGGCGGTGACGGAAAAGACACTTTTAATATTTCGACATTGAGTTGTTTTGTCTTGGCTGGAGCTGGAGAGAAAATTATTAAACAAGGAAATTACGGAGCGTCGTCTGTAAGCGGTTCTTCGAATATGTTGGATAATTTTGGTTACGAATTTTCTGTTAATCAAGATAAATTAAAACGTGAGTTCGAAGAAGTTGGAATTACATTTTTACATGCGCCACTCTTTCATCCGGCTTTGGCGAAAGTTGCTCCAATTAGAAAAAGTTTGGCGGTAAAAACATTTTTCAATTTGATGGGACCTTTGGTGAATCCTGTTCAACCAGAATTCCAAAATTTGGGAACCTATGATGTCAAAACTGCCCGATTATATCATTATGTGATGCAAAATTCGGGAGTGAAATATTCAATTTCGACTGCCTTGGCTGGTTATGACGAAATTTCGTTGACTTCACCAACAAAAGTGTACAATAATTCGGGTGAATTTGTTTTAGAAAGTAAAGATTTTGGTTTGAATATTCTTCAACCTGATGAGATAAAAGGTGGAAAATCAATCGAAGAAAATTCGAAAATATTTTTAAATGTTTTAGAAGGAAATTCAACTCAAGCACAAAAAGAAGTTGTTTTAGCAAACGCCGCTTTAGCGCTTAAAACAATTTATCCAACCAAAGATTTAATCGAATGTGTAGCGATTGCGAACGAAAGTTTAGACAGTAAAAATGCCTTGAATGTATTCCAAAAATTAATGAAACCATGAAAATGATATTAGACGAAATTATCTCACAAAAACGTCTTGAAATTTTAGAAAAACAAAAAACTCAATCAATCGAAAGTTTTAGAGATTCGGAAAATTTCTTACTTCCAATAAAATCTGCGAAAGCTTCAATTTTAGATAAATCAAAATCTGGAACTATTGCAGAATTCAAACGAAAATCTCCTTCAAAAGGTTTTATCAATAAAGATGCAAATGTAAAAGAAGTAGTTTCGGGTTACGAAAAATATGGAGCTTCTGTGGTTTCAGTTTTGACGGATGTACAATTTTTTGGAGGAAGTTTTGATGATTTGCAACAAGCAAAAGAAGTTTTGAATATTCCAGTTTTGCGCAAAGATTTTATTGTTGATGAATTTCAAGTGTACGAAACAAAAGCAATTGGTGCTGATTTGATCTTGTTGATTGCAGAATGTTTGACAAAAGATGAAGTGTATCATTTAGCGAAAACAGCTAAAGAAATTGGCTTGGAAGTTTTGTTAGAATTGCATTCAGAAGATCAATTGGAAAAAGTAAATGAATTCATCGATTTGATTGGAATTAACAACCGTAATTTGAAAAATTTTGAAGTTGATATCGAAAAATCAAAACAAATTTTAAAACAATTACCAACCGATTTAATTAAAGTTGCGGAAAGTGGAATTTCTGATCCTAAAACAGTAAAAGAACTAAGACAAGCTGGGTTTCAAGGATTTTTGATTGGTGAAAATTTTATGAAAGCTGAAAATCCATCTCAAGCATTTGAGCAATTTGTAAAAGAATCAAAATGAAACGTTTTCAAGTAAAGGTTTGCGGAAATAATAACGTCGAAAATTTCAAAGAAATTGCAGCAGTCGAACCTGATTATGTTGGCTTTATTTTCTATCCAAAATCAAAACGATTTGTAGAAGATGAATCTATTTTTAAAGTCTTTCCGAATGCAGAAAAAGTGGGCGTTTTCGTGAATGAATCTATTGAAAATATTCTTGAAAAAGTAGAACAATATAAATTAGATGTTGTCCAATTACATGGTGATGAAACAGCGGATTTTTGCGAAGAGTTAATTAACCAAAAACATCAACGATTATTAACTGATGAAAGCTTTTTAGATTTCAAAATTTGGAAAGCTGTTGGTATAAAATCGATTGACGATTTTCAACAATTAACCACTTATCAACAAGTTGTTGATAGTTTTGTATTTGACACAAAATCTGACGATTATGGCGGTACAGGAAAGAAATTTGATTGGCAATTGTTAACAAACTATCAGTTATCAACACCTTTTTTATTAAGTGGTGGAATAACATTGGAAGATGCATTTATCTTGAAAAATTTTCAACATCCGAGATGTATTGGATTAGATGTCAATAGTGGTTTTGAGTCAGCACCAGGAATAAAAAAAACTGACGAAGTAAAACAGTTTATCAATACAATTGATGGACGAATTGAACAAAATTAAAAAAGAAACAAAATGAAATACGAAGTTGACGAGAGAGGTTTTTATGGTGAATTTGGAGGAGCATTTATTCCAGAATTATTACATCATAATTGTGAAGAATTATCAGAAGCTTTAGCAAAATATGTCGATACAGACGAATTCAAAAACGAATTTAATTTGTTGTTAAAAGATTACGTTGGTCGACCAAGTCCATTGTATTTTGCACCAAATCTTTCCAAAAAATATAACACTAATATTTTATTAAAACGTGAAGATTTGAATCATACAGGAGCACATAAAATCAACAATGCGATTGGTCAGGCACTTTTGGCAAAACGAATGGGTAAAACCAAAATTATTGCCGAAACTGGCGCTGGACAACACGGTGTTGCAACTGCTACTGTTTGTGCGTTGATGGGGTTAGAATGTATCGTTTTTATGGGAGAAATTGACATTGCTCGTCAAGCACCAAATGTTGCACGAATGAAAATGTTAGGTGCAGAAGTTATTCCAGCAACATCAGGTAGTAAAACCTTGAAAGATGCAACAAATGAAGCAATTCGTTATTGGATCAATAATCCTGAAACTTTTTACATCATTGGTTCTGTAGTTGGGCCTCACCCTTATCCTGCAATGGTAGCAAAATTCCAAGCGATTATTTCGGAAGAAATTAAAGCGCAGATGAAAGAGAAATATGGAAAAGAGAACCCTGATTATGTGATTGCTTGTGTTGGTGGCGGAAGTAATGCTGCGGGAGCTTTTTATAATTTCTTAGATGATGATTCAGTCAAATTAATCGCGGTTGAAGCGGCTGGTTTGGGCGTAGAATCTGGTGAAACTGCAGCAACAACGATCAAAGGAACGGAAGGAATTATTCATGGAAGTCGAACATTATTGATGCAAGATAAAGATGGACAAATTGTCGAACCATATTCTATTTCTGCTGGATTAGACTATCCTGGCGTTGGTCCTTTACATGCGCATTTGTTCAAAACTGGACGTGCAGAATTCTTAAATGCAACAGATGATGAAGCCTTGGAGGCAGCTTTTATGTTGACAAAAGAGGAAGGAATCATTCCTGCATTAGAATCTTCTCATGCTTTAGCTGCTTTAGAAAAAATTAATTTTAAACCGCAAGACATTGTGATTCTGAATCTTTCAGGAAGAGGAGATAAGGATTTAGAAACATATATGAAAGTTTCCGAAAAATATTCTTAAAAATATTTGGTTAATTTTCAAAAATCACCTTACATTTGCACCCACGATAATGAAATCTATCGGGGTGTAGCGTAGCCCGGTCATCGCGCCTGCTTTGGGAGCAGGAGGTCGCAGGTTCGAATCCTGCCACCCCGACAAAATTTTCATCCGAAAAGATTTTATTATCAAAAAAGAAGACCGAATCGGGGTGTAGCGTAGCCCGGTCATCGCGCCTGCTTTGGGAGCAGGAGGTCGCAGGTTCGAATCCTGCCACCCCGACAAAATTCAATGAATTTTTGGATCGGTCCAGTAGCTCAGCTGGATAGAGCAACTGCCTTCTAAGCAGTAGGTCTCAGGTTCGAATCCTGACTGGATCACACGTTTTATTAAAAACCAGGAGAGGTGCCAGAGCGGTAATGGAGCAGATTGCTAATCTGTCATCGGGAAACCGATGCCAGGGTTCGAGTCCCTGTCTCTCCGCATTTTTTTTGAATGACCGAATCGGGGTGTAGCGTAGCCCGGTCATCGCGCCTGCTTTGGGAGCAGGAGGTCGCAGGTTCGAATCCTGCCACCCCGACAAAACCTTTGTATATTTACAAAGGTTTTTTTTTATACATTTATTTCATGAAATCTATCTTAGGTAATAAAGAATCTTTTGTCTCATACTCCGTCGCTTTTCTATTTATTTTAATCATGATTGGAGCGGCAATGATTTATAGTGATAAAGAAATTATTTTACCAGAAGTCGCTGCATTATCTGTAGGAATTTTAACGTTTCGAGAAAATAAATGGCTACAACGACCATTTCATATTTTTTTACTTCCGTCAATTACAGCTATTTTAGGATTTGGAATTAATTTTTTACCAATCATACTATCATTCAAATTAACATTGGTATTAGTTACGATGTTAATTGTCTTGAAAATTTTTAAAAGTCAACTTGCGCCAGCATTAGCTACGGGATTATTACCAATTGTTACAAATGCAGAATCTTTTGTATTTCTATATGCGATATTTCTATTTGTCTTTTTACTTTTTCTATCAATAAAAATATTCAAACTAAAACCAACTGAAAATGCAGTTCCAATGATTTACACAAGCCATAATAGATGGTTAATTGGATTATGCATAGTTTGGTTTGCAGCCTGTTATTTTAGCGGTTTTGCACACTTCTCTGCTATTCCACCAATTATTGTAATTTCTTTTGAATCGTTAAATAATCCAACATTAAAATTAACTATACGTCTAAAACGTATTCTTGTGATGTTTATGACCACACTGGCTGGTTGTTTAACAATGCATTATCTTGATAATTGGCTAATCATTGGATTAATCGATTTGATTGTCGTAATGTTTATTTTGAAATTAACAGATTTACGCTTACCTCCTGCTTTTGCAATGGTTATTTTACCAATGATTTTACCTTCTGACTCGATAAAATATTTACCTGTTGCAACATTAATCATGAGTATATTTTTTATGTTATCGATTTATATTATTCAGAAAGTTGCTTATCCAAAAGCGATTGATTTCAAATAAAAAAGTCATCGAAAACTGAATGACTTTGTAGCTATATTTTAACAATATTTTTCTCCGTTTTTCTGTAATTTCAAATCGCTCACATAAGTTTTTATAAACTGTACATTGCTTCGAGGACATATGAGTAATCCTTTCTCCGAATTAATAACCACATAACTATCTAATCCGTCAATAATAATAGCTTTGTCTTGCGTAGAATAAATAAAATTATTTTTGGCGTTGTAACCAGAAAAGTGTTTACATAATAATGTATTGTTATTTTCGTCCTGATCTTCACCTGTATATTTATATTTTTCGTTTATAGCCGACCAAGTTCCAATATCACTCCAGCCAAAAGTTGTCGGAATGACATAAACATTATCTGCTTGCTCTAAAATTCCTTTGTTGATAGAAGTTACATCTAACGTTGTGTAAATAGGCTTTAAAGTTTCTGTATTTTGTAAAGAACGATCAAGATCAAAATACTTTTTCAAAGTTTCTTGCATCGAAGGTAAATGTTGCTGAAACGCTTTTATAATGCTATCTACAGACCAAATTAAGATTCCTGTATTCCAAATAAATTCACCACTCATTATAAAAGATTCGGCGAATTCTAAATCAGGTTTATCGATATAAGATTTTACTTTTTTTATAGGTGTTGTATTTTCGATGAACTGAATGTAACTGTAATTAACATCTGGTCGTGTTGGAGCTACTCCCAAAGTAATCAATCGATCGTTGTCAGCATCCTCGAAAGCAAGATTTACTTTTTCTACAAATTCATCTTCATCAAAAATAAAATGATCTGAAGGAGAAATTATCAATTTTGCATTTGGATTAATTTGTTGGATTGTCATTGCGGCCAATAAATTACAAGCTGCGGTATTCATGACTCTTGGTTCGATGATAAAATTTTTATCCTCAAAATCTGGTAATTGTTCTTTTACAATCTCTTTATAATCTTGAATAGTTACAATGAAAATATTTTCTTGTGGAACGACTTTTTTTAGGCGATTATATGTTAATTGAATAAAAGTTTTTCCGATTCCTAATAAATCATGAAATTGTTTTGGTTTCTTAATCGTACTCAAAGGCCATAATCTCACTCCTGTACCACTGGCAAGAATAACAGCGTAGTTATCTTTATTATTCATGATTGTCTTTTAAAGTTTATTTACAGTTGCAGTTGCGTTTATCAAATATTTTTTCTTGGTTTTCAACTCTAAACAAAGATACCTTAATTTTCGTTTAGATTCTTTTTTAAAGATTCTTTTTCCAATCGAAAATATTGAGCCATCCTCCAAATCTTCAAGATAAATTTGAGCAGGATTTTTATCATCTATAATATATTTTGAGATATTAACATCCGCTCCTAAGCTTGCCTTTGGATGTTTGGCATGATGAAGAATATACGGTTGCAATTCTTCGGGATAAACGTGAATAGATTCTAATAATAAATGCCCAAAAATGGTTTTCCATTCTTTTCCATGCGGATTTATTTTACGCGAATCAAACTGAACAAAAGTTTTGAGATGCGCCACTTCATGTGTAAAAACAAAAAAGAAAGCATACTGATTTAAGTCGCCATTCACTGTAATTTGATGACGATTATTTTCGACCAATTTGCGATAATCTCCCAACTTAGTTTCACGTCTTCTTGTAATTTTTAACGTTATAAAATGATTTTCTAACCACTTTTTTACATACAAGTCTGCATTATGAGGGAGATAAGAAGTTAAATGTTCTAAATTCACATTGTGCAAGATAAATAAAAAGCCTTTCCAATAAAAATATTAATTTTGTCGTAATGAAACTAATCGAAAATTTAGGGTCATACTTTATGCTTATGGGTAAAGTATTTAGCAAGCCTCAAAAACTGAGCGTTTTCTGGAAATTGACCGTTAGAGAAATATATGATTTAGGTGTCAACTCTTTGGGAATTGTAACCTTTATCTCAACATTTATGGGTGCAGTTGTAGCAATACAAATGGCACAAAACTTTCAGGGAGCTTCTATTCCTGTTCCAGATGCTTACATTGGTTATGCGACCAAAGTGGTTTTGGTATTAGAGTTTGCTCCAACCATTATGTCGCTAATTTTAGTTGGTAAAGTAGGTTCGTACATCGCTTCGAGTATCGGAACCATGCGTGTTACCGAACAAATTGATGCGTTAGATGTAATGGGGATTAATTCTGCAAACTTCTTGATTTTACCAAAAATTATAGCCTGTGTTTTTTTCAATCCTTTATTGGTTATGATTTCTATCGGATTTGGATTATTAGGAGGTTACTACATTGGTGTTTTTACAAAACTATGGTCAGCGGCCGATTTTATTACAGGTTTACAAATGAATATGGCAACAAAATTGTTTGTCTATACATTTCTTAAAACAATGGTATTCGCGTTTGTTATCGCAACAATTCCGGCATATTATGGTTATAAAGTTAAAGGTGGTTCATTAGAAGTTGGTCGTTCTGCAACAACAGCTGTTGTATGGACATCAGTAGCAATTATTGTGATCAATTTAATATTAACACAAACAATTTTGAGCTAATGATTGAAGTAAAAGATATCAGAAAATCATTTGATGCAGTAGAAGTACTGAAAGGTTTTTCTGTCACTTTCGAGAAAGGAAAAGTTAGTTTAATTATTGGTCAAAGTGGTTCTGGAAAAACAGTTTTCTTGAAAAATTTGATTGGATTATTAACGCCAACTTCAGGTCAAATTTTGTACGAAGGAGATAATATGATCGAGTTTGATTACAAAGAAAAACAACGTTTACGTTCAGAAATTGGAGTAGTTTTCCAAGGTTCGGCTTTGTATGATACGATGAATATTGTCGAAAATGTAAAATTTCCATTGCAAATGTTTTCGGACATGTCAAATGCTGGTGCTGAAAAACGTGCTCGTGAAGTGTTAGATCGTGTCGAAATATCTCGTACAGCGCTTAAAAAATATCCGTCAGAAATATCAGGAGGAATGCAAAAACGTGTGGCGATTGCGCGCGCGATTGTAAATAATCCAAAATATTTGTTTGCTGATGAACCAAACTCTGGTCTTGACCCGAAAACGGCGTTAGTTATCGACCAATTAATTTATGATATCACAAAAGAATACAACACAACAACCGTTGTAAATACACACGATATGAACTCGGTAATGGAAATTGGAGATCATATTGTTTTCCTAAAAAATGGTTTCTTGGAATGGGAAGGGACAAAAGAGGAGATTTTGGTGGCTGATAATCCAAATGTAATTGATTTTGTATATTCGTCGAATCTTTTCAAGAAACTAAGAGAAGCCTTATTAAAAGAACAATAATAAATCAATAAAAATTCTATGAAAAAGTTAATTTTAACTGCAATTGTAGGTTTAGCTGCAAATTTTGCAACAGCACAAAATATCGATTTTGGTATCAAAGGTGGAGCTGTTTTCAATACAGATAAAGGAAAAGTTTGGCAAGATGCTGGAAATATTTTCAAGAGAGATGGAAAAGCTTCTGCTGGATTTCAAGCGGGTGCTTTAGCGCGTGTTTCTTTAGCAGGAATTTACATTCAGCCAGAATTATTATATACTCAGTTCAAAAATGAATATAATGTATTAGATAAAAATGATAAACCTCAAGATATTGGTATTACAAAGAAACGTTTAGATATTCCTGTAAATGTTGGAAAAAGATTTCTAGGAATCGGACACGTTCAAGCAGGACCAGTTTTCTCATACTATTTTGATGATAAATTATCTGTAAAAGATTTTACAACTGCAAAACAAGATGAATTTAATGTCGGAATGCAAATTGGTGCAGGTGTAGAAGTTTCTAAATTATTATTCGATTTACGTTACGAATTTGGTTTAGGAAAAGTTGGATCTGACATTTTGAACGGATCAAATGGACAATATAGAACAGAAAATCGTCCGCAAATGTTAAACTTATCAGTAGCATATTTATTCTAAAAGGTTGTTTGTAAATAAATTTATTGGATATATTTGTTCCAAATTGTATTTTTGCAACCTCGTAAATTATTAAAATGGCAAAAAATAATAAAAAAGAAGAATTCGCTACAGAGCAATTCGTAGAAAAATTAGATAGAACAGCTTTCAACGTAGAGTTTTTTGTTGAAAAATATGCTAAAGCAATTGGTATTGGTTTAGGAGTAATTATTGTAGCTGTTTTAGGTTATTTTGCTTACTTAAAATTAGTCGTAGAACCTAAATCAGAAGACGCTTTCAAAGAAATGGTTCAAGCAGAACGTCTTTTTGATCAAGATTCTATTAACGTTGCTCTTAATGGTAGCGCAGGAAGTTTCCAAGGTTTACAACAAATTGTTGATGAATATGGAAATACTGATGCTGGTAATTTAGCACGTTTCAAAGCGGCAAGTTCTTATTATAAATTAGGAGATTACGCATCTGCGGTAAAATTATTAGAAGATTTTGATACAGATGACAATGTGATGTTAGCGCAAAAATATGGTATGTTAGGAAACGCATTAGTTGCTTCTAACAAATTAGAAGAAGGTTTACCTTACTATGTAAAAGCTGCTGAAGCGACAGAAGTTGAAACTTTACAATCAACTTATTACACAAAAGCAGGTGAAATTGCAATGGAATTAGGTAAAAATGCTGATGCTTTAAAATATTTTCAAGCTTTAGAGGATAAATATCCAAATGCAAATAATGGTGAAACTGCGAAGTTTATTGAGCGTTTAAAATACGCTTCTGAAACTGCGAAATAATTCACTTCAAAAGATAATTACAAGCCGAACAAATTGTTCGGCTTTTTTTATTGATTCAAATCAAAGTTTATCCTAAATCATTTTTGTAATTTTACCATTCAAATTTTAAACAAAATGGCAACAGAAAATAAAAATTTATCTCAATATAATAAAGCAGAATTACCAAATGTAGCGGGCTCTAAGTTTGCAATCATTACATCTGAATGGAATAATCATATCACATTTAATTTGCGAGATGGAGCAAAAGATACATTGATTGATTTGGGCGCAAATCCTGATGATGTTACTTTATATGAAGTTCCTGGTAGTTTTGAGTTGATTTATGGAGCTGATAAAGTTGCGCAAACTCATCCAGATTTGGACGGAATTATCGTTGTTGGATGTGTGATTCGTGGAGCAACAGCGCATTTTGATTATGTTTGTCAAGGTGTGACGCAAGGTGTAAAAGATTTGAATATCAAACACAATATGCCAATTATTTTTTGTGTTTTAACAGACGAAAATGAACAGCAATCAATTGATCGTTCTGGTGGAAAACATGGAAATAAAGGAGTTGAAGCTGGTGTAGCTGCGGTTATGATGGCGGATATGAAAAAGAAATTAGGAAAATAATTTTAGAATGATAGATTCAAAACTTTATCGATGCCAATAGCAGAAGATTTTAAATCAATTTATACGAAAAATTGGGAGATTTACTTTTCTCAATGTGATCCGACAGGTAAGATGAAATTGTCTGAAATGGCAAATCTTTTTCAATTAACTGCTTCAGAACACGCGATAAAAGGAGGTTTAGGTTTCTTTGATTTACAAGAATTTAATCAATCTTGGGTAATGAATCGACTTCGAATTGAGATTGATGAATTACCTTCTTGGACAGATTTTGTTGACGTGAAAACATGGATTGAAGTTTTGAAAGGTGCAAAATCTATTCGTGATTTTACAATCGAGAAAAATGGAAAAAAATTAATTGGAGCTTCAAGTTTGTGGGCGGTTTTCAATACAGAAAAACGTCGTCCTGATATTCTTCAACTTGATTCATCTCACATTGAACGTTTTCCTGATCTGAAACCAACTGAAATTGAGAATTCGATTTTGAACATTGATTTTGAACCAACGGAAGTTGTTCAATATAAAGTTCAGTTTTCTGATTTAGATATCGTAAAACACGCAAATAATACCAAATATTTGGATTGGTGCTTGAATACTGTTGATCCTGAAATTATATTAAAACATCGTATCAAAGCGATTGATATGAATTTCTTGAAAGAATTAAGTTTACATGACAAAATAGAAATTCAGAAATTAGAAACTGAACATTTAATTCAGTTTAAAATTGTTAATCAAGAAAAAGTAAACTTCGTTTGTCGATTGGAGTTGAGGTAAAGTTATTTGAAGAAATGTCATTCTGAATGTAGCATTAGCGCAATGAAAAATCTAAAATTATTACAATAAAAAAAGGTTTCATATCGAAACCTTTTTTATCTATTTTTCTTTTGTCAAAACAAATTTAGCAGAATCGGCCGACTCTATTTTCTTCTGATTTTTATTTAACTGAGTAATTTTTCCTTCTTCAACCAAAAAAGCATTCGGAACATTGGCAATTTCAGGAAAAACAATTGTATTTCCATCTTCTTTAAACTGAAAAGTTCCAGTTGTCATAATAGCCATTTTATCTAACCCCAAACGTTTTGTAGAATAGACATATCCTTTGTTTGGTAATAATTTTATTTCCATTTCAATCTCTTTGCAATCTTTCTCGTAACAAGGCAAAATTCCTTTGTATGTTCCTTCAAATTGAATAGAATTTTCTGCTGAAACATTTCCGATTTCAATTTCAACTTTATATTCTTTAGAATTTTCTTCGTCTTTTACTTTTTCTACTTTAGTTTTACAACTTGACACAACAAAAGCTGCGATTGTAAATGTGGCTAAAATTATTTTTTTCATTTTTTAGAATTTGATTTAAAGGTAAGTAAATTTTGAGCCAAAAAAAATCCTTCCGAATATTTTCAGAAGGATTTGTATAATGTTTTGTAATCTTATTCGATTAGAAAATTTCTTTCGCAGCAAAGTGGAAAGCAGCTTCAATAGCAGCATTTTCGTCAGAATCAGAACCGTGAACAGCGTTAGCATCGATAGATTCAGCATATTTAGCACGGATTGTACCTTCTGCAGCCTCAGCTGGGTTAGTAGCACCGATTAAAGTACGGAAATCAGCAACTGCGTTATCTTTTTCTAAAACTGCAGCAACGATTGGTCCAGAAGTCATAAACTCAACTAAATCCTTGAAGAAAGGACGCTCTGCGTGGATAGCGTAAAATGCTTCAGCATCTTGTTTTGCTAATTGAGTCATTTTAGCTGCTTTGATTTTGAAACCAGCGTCAGTAATGTCTTTTAAAATATCTCCGATGTGTCCTTTTGCAACTGCATCAGGCTTAATCATTGTGAATGTAATGTTTGCCATTTTATTGAATTGTATTTATTACTTAATTTTTGAGGTGCAAAATTACAAAAATGATTCGAATGTTTTTGTTTTATAATTAAAATTTCTTGTTTTAATAAAAAGAGTTAATTATTATTCATTTAAGATTGTTTCAATTCGATAATATTTCTTATTTTTAAGAGAAATCTAAAACTTATGAATACAAATAATCTTTCCACATTTCATCATAAAACAAAACTCAAAAAGGTTGATGATAAATATTTTCTACCTTTCGAAATTTGGAATTATTTAGATTTTGGGCTGATGTTTGCACTTGTTTTATTCTTTATTTATGCATCAAGTGAAATCAATATTATTTTTATTTCAATGATTGTAATTTTTGGAATTCGAATAATAACGACAATTAAAGACAGATTTTTTGTAGAAATTAAAACATCAAAATCGTTGAGTGAGAATATTAATTTAATCAAAAAATTAGCGCAGCGTCAACATAATTTTACGCAATCATTGGACGAAGAAGGTTTGTTTCTTTTTGAATATTCGGAACGAAATATTTTTTATAAATACAATTACCGAAGAAGAGATTATATCGAAACAGTTGTGATTTATTGTGAAGACAATTCGATTTGGGTGAACTCTTTTAATCAACGTTATTTGGGAATTTTTAGACGACATAATCTAAAACAATGGATAAAATTAATCCAATTAAAAAGAGAGAATTAATCTCGCTTTTTAATTTTAATATCTTTCGATTAAATCGTTTCCTATTTCGTTGATAGAATCATCAGTTTCTTTTGGGTTTGGTCCCTATTGATTAGTCATTGGTTGAGTGACCATTAAAAAGAAGATTAATAAAACAATTTCACCACCAGGAATTAATGAAATTAACTGCAGCCATCCACTGTAACCAATATCATGTAAACGTCTTGCACTTACGGCGAGAGTGGGAATAATTAAAAGAATTTCAAAAATTAAAAAAAATACAAGAAAACTACCCATAAATGCGGGTGCGTATACATTATTACTAAAAACAATTGTCAGAATAATACAAGGAATTAATATAATAATTGGGATAATTAATTTGAAAAGCGAAAAATACCAAAATTCACTTCTACGAGCTCTTCCCGTGAAGTTTGCATAATTTTCTACCACTACTTTTTTGAACCAGTATAGCATAAGTAAGATTGATTTCTTTTAAAAATATTAAGATAAATTTTATTACGTAACTCTTAATCTGCTTTTAAACGTTTAGTTTTGAACATTTCTGGCTTATAATTAATAATAAAAACACCAAGAATAATTAGAATAGTAGCGACGATAAACTTTGATGAAATTTGTTCGTCTAATATTAACCAACCCAAAATTATTGCAATAATCGTATTGAAATAAGAAAGAATAGAAACTTGTATTGGAGAAATTTTGTCAATGTATAATGAAATGAAAAAAACGTAATCACAGAACCAAAAACAGCTAAACAAAGCATGGCAGAAATACTTTTTGTACTCCAATTTTCGAAATTATAATTTTCTGTAAAAGCGAAAGCAAAAATAATTTAAACAATTCCAGCAAATATAAATTGGTAAAAAAGATTGAGAGAAATATTTTTGGATTGAATATTCATTTTTTTAATGAAAATAGTTCCTGTTGCCCAACCTGTAATTGCACAAAAAAGTAAAATAATTCCAGTTCTATATGCTAGATTTGCTAATTCTTGATTTCCCTACCAAAAAATAAATATTCCACCCCCAAAATAAAGTAAAACACCTAATAATCCACGCTAACTGAATTTTTGTAAGCCAATAAAAATACTTCCTAAAAAAACGAGAATAGGTGAGGTTGCACTAATTAATGCAGCTAAAATACTCGATAAGTTTTCTTCTGCAGCAGTAGTTAATCCATTTGCCATTATCAGCATTAATGAAGCGAGATAAGTTGATAAGAAAGGTTTTTCCAGACAATCTATTTTAATTCCTTTTTAGATAGTAAAATAATTAGCATAATTAGTCCTGCCAAAAATTGACGAATTTCAGCAACAAACCAACTAGGAATAGTTTCTACAGCTATACGAATTCCGAGGAAAGTTGTTCCCCAAACAATTGCAACTATACTAACGGCAATCAATAATTTGATCTCTTTCAGGATAAAAAAGTTAAAAGTGTTAATTCTAAAATAGAATTATAAAAATAAAAAAAAAAGCGACTTGATAAACCAAGTCGCTTTTAAAGTATTATAATAGAGATTTATTATTTAACAAAATCCTCTGCTTGTTTTAGTGCAGCATCTAATCCAGAAACCTCTTTACCACCTGCTGTAGCTAAGAAAGCTTGTCCACCACCGCCGCCATTGATGTGCTTCGCGATTTCTTTTACAATTTGTCCTGCGTTATAACCTTTTTCATCTACAAGGTTTTTTGCGATAGAAATTGTAATCGATGGTTTTACGGCATCATTCGTACCAACAACGATAAATGCATTTTCGATTTCTTTTGTTAAATCAATTGCATTTTGTTTTGCGGCATTTGTATCTAAATTCGTTTTAACCGCTAAGAAATTAACACCATTAATCTCTTTAATCGCAGCTTTCCAAGTCGCTTTCTCAGCAGCAGCTTGTTGCGCAACAAAAGACTCTAATTGCTTTTTCAATTCTGCATTTTCATCTAATAAATGTTGAACCGCTTTTACCGCATCATTTTTCGTTTTAAGTGCAGCTAAAACATCATTGTAATTTTTCTCAGCATCTTTGTATGCTTCGATTGCTTTGTTTGATGTAATTGCTTCGATACGACGAATACCAGCAGCAGTAGAAGATTCAGATAAAATTCTGAACAAACGAATATCTGCTGTGTTTTTTACGTGCGTACCACCACATAATTCGATTGAAGATCCGAAACGAATTACACGAACTTTATCACCATATTTTTCACCAAATAGAGCCATAGCTCCATCAGCAATAGCTTCGTTGATATCACAATCTCTTTTTTCGATTAATGGTAAAGCTTCTGCAATTTTATCGTTTACTTTTTGCTCAACAATAGCCAATTCTTCATCTGTCATTTTAGAGAAATGAGAAAAGTCAAAACGTAAATAATCGTCTCCAACATACGAACCTTTTTGTTCTACGTGCGTTCCTAAAACTTCGCGTAAAGCTTCGTGCATTAAGTGTGTTGCAGAGTGATTTTTAGTTGTCTCATTACGTTTTTCTGTGTCAACTTTCGCATTGAATGTAGCGTTTACATTTTCTGGTAAAGTTTCAACGAAATGAATTACTAAGTTATTTTCTTTTTTCGTGTCAACAACTTCAATTGTTTCATTCAAAGTAGAAATTGATCCTGTATCACCAATTTGTCCTCCAGATTCTGCATAGAATGGCGTTTGATTGAATACTAATTGGAAAAATTCTCCTTTTTTATTTTTTACTTTTCTGTAACGTGTAATTTTTACTTCAGCTTCTGTGTTATCATAAGCGATAGAGGTTTCGTTTCCTTTATCATCTAAAATAACCCAGTCATCCGTTAATAAAGCAGTTGCTTTTTTCGAACGTTCTTTTTGTTTCGCCATTTCAGCTTCAAAACCAGCTTCGTCAATTGTGAAACCGTGATCTTCTGCTACAATACGAGATAAATCTGCAGGGAAACCAAACGTGTCATATAATTCAAAAATCACATCACCAGGAACAATTTTAGAATCTCCTAATTGCTCAATGATTTGATTTAATCGATTTAATCCTTGTTCAATTGTACGTAAGAAAGATGCTTCTTCTTCACGAATAACGCCAGTTACAATTGTTTCTTGTTTTACTAATTCTGGGAAGAAATCGCCCATTTCAGCTTTCAAGATTGGATATAATTTATAGATAAAAGGCTCTTTAAGACCTAAGAAACGATATCCGTAAGAAATAGCACGACGTAAAATACGACGAATTACATATCCAGCTCCTGTGTTTGATGGTAATTGTCCGTCTGCAATTGCAAAAGAAACTGCACGTAAATGGTCAACTACAACACGAATCGCGATATCTGTTTTTTCTGCTGCGCCATATTTTACACCAGAAATTTCTTCTAATTTTTGAATTGTTGGTTGAAAAACATCTGTATCATAATTTGATGATTTTCCTTGTAAAACCATTGCTAAACGCTCAAATCCCATTCCTGTATCGATGTGTCGCGCTGGTAAAGATTCTAAAGAACCATCAGCTTTACGTTGGTATTGCATAAATACCAAGTTCCAAATTTCGATAACTTGTGGATGATCCATATTAACCAATGTTTTACCATCAACAGCTAAACGATCAGCTTCTGGACGAATATCAACATGAATTTCAGAACATGGTCCACATGGTCCGATATCACCCATTTCCCAGAAATTATCTTTTTTATTTCCGTAAAGAATTCTGTCTTCAGCAATATGTTGTTTCCAAAGTTCTAATGCTTCTTCATCTAATGATGTTCCGTCACCTTTATCACCTTCAAAAACTGTTACATAAATTTGATCTTTAGAGATTCCGTATTTTTCTGTTAGTAATTCCCACGCCCAAGCGATTGCTTCTTTTTTGAAATAATCACCAAAAGACCAGTTTCCTAACATTTCGAACATCGTGTGGTGGTAAGTATCTTTTCCTACATCATCCAAATCATTATGTTTACCAGAAACACGAAGACATTTTTGTGTATCCGCGATACGATTACTTTTTGGAGTTCCGTTTCCTAAAAAATATTCTTTGAATTGTGCCATCCCCGAATTATTGAACATTAATGTCGGATCGTCTTTCAAAACAATCGGCGCAGAGTCTACTATTAAGTGGCCTTTTGTCTCAAAAAAATGCAGAAATTCTTTTCTTATATCTTTGGATTTCATTTAATTAAATTATTTTTATCATTTGATTAACAAGTTTACTCGTACAATATTCGTTACTTTGCAAACGTTTTACAAAGATAATAAAAGGTTGGTTAAGTAATGGAAAATAAAAACTATAAGTATAATTCTGTGAAATTTTTAATGAGTTGGGCGAAGAAAAGAGTCCAAAAAACTCCTAAAACAGCATTATACGTATTACTATTTTTATGTCTATCGACAATATCTGCTGGAATGATTGGTTATCATTTTAATGATTCTGAATACGCATCGAGAGCAGGGAAATTCAAAGACGACAAAAGCAAATTATTGGCTGAGTTGGAAAGAATGGAAAATGAAAATCAGCAATTACATAAAAAATTCAAAGAAGTTGAAGAGGCTTTGACAGAAATCGAAGAAAAAGATCGCAATATTTATCGTACAATTTATGATATGCGTGTCAATGAAAATATCGATTCTGTAAACAAAGAAATTGATAATTATACAGCAGAAGATATCGAAAAATTGATTGATAAAATCGAAATTGAATCAAAATCGTTGGACGAAGTATTTCGTTCTGCTGGTGTAAAAGATGCCAATTTATCATCAATGCCAGTTCTAAAACCTGTTGCAGATAAATATGTAAGTAGATTAGCTTCTGGTTATGGATCTCGTTTTCACCCAATTTTGAAAGTGAATAAAATGCACAAAGGTTTAGATTTTGCAGCTTCTACAGGAACACCAATTTATGCAACTGGAGATGGTTCTGTAAAAGTTTCTGAATTTAATTCGGGTTACGGAAATATGGTGGTCTTGAAACACGGAAATGGTTACGAAAGTTTGTATGCTCACATGTCTCGTGCGAAAGTTCGTAGTGGACAAAAAGTGAAAAGAGGCGATGTAATTGGTTATGTTGGGACGACTGGATTGTCGACAGGAGCGCATTTGCATTACGAAATTCACAAGAATGGAGAACCTGTAGATCCAATTATGTATTTCTACAATGATGTAGATCCAGACGATTTCATTAAAATTTATCAAAACTCTAAAAAATTGTCATTATCTTTGGATTAAACGCTGATAATGAACGTAGACCTGCCTGATAAACTATATTACTCGATTGGCGAAGTCGCCAAAGCCTTTGATGTAAATGCATCGTTGATTCGATTTTGGGAGAAAGAATTTGAAATTATTCAACCCAAAAAGAACAAAAAAGGAAATCGATTATTTACCAAAAATGATATTGATTGTTTCAAGAATATCTATTATTTGGTCAAAATAAAAGGCTATACGTTAGAAGGTGCAAAACAAGCGATTGGTAAAAAAGGAATTGCGACAACAACAGATGAAATAGATGTTGTGAAGCGATTAGAAAATATAAAAGATGAACTCATCAAACTTAAAATGAGTTTTGAGTCGGAAGAAATTTTAGAAAAAGATGAACTGAATTAAGTTCATCTTTTTTGGTTATAAAACTTTTGTTTCAATAAATTTAAAGCCAATTGCAAGTATAAAACTTATAAGGATTAAAATCCAGTTTGGTTTTAGTTTAGTTTTTAATTCAAATAGTTTAGAAAAAATTTCAATCACTCTTTCTCGGTCAATAATTAAGATAACAAAGATCAAAACTTGATAAAAAATAGAAGAATTTAGCGCAACAATTTCATAGAAATAATCTTGTAGAATAATATTAACTAAACCCGTAGTGCATTTAG